>JAYVWX010000174.1:0-6228 GCA_043785715.1 Novosphingobium sp.
GATACGCACCATCCTTGTCGACGATGAGAAGCTGGCGATCCAGGGGCTCCAGTTGCGGCTGGAGAAATTCCCGGAAGTCGAGATCATCGACACCTGCTCCAACGGCCGCGAGGCGATCCGCAAGATCAAGACGGAAAAGCCCGACCTCGTCTTTCTCGACATTCAGATGCCCGGCTTCGATGGCTTTTCCGTGGTCAAGGGGGTGATGGAAATCGACCCGCCACTGTTCGTCTTCGTCACCGCCTATCAGGAACATGCGGTGCGTGCGTTCGAGGCCAATGCAGTCAACTATCTGATGAAGCCGGTCGATGAGGATAAACTTGCCGACACGCTCGACCGGGTGAAGACGCGCCTCTCTGAAATGCGCTCGTCCGAGGAGGCCGAAAAGCTCAAGAGCGTGCTCGCCGAAGTTGCGCCCGAGGCAATGGATGCAATGCCTGACGAAGGCGACACCGGCGCCGGCCGCTTTGAAAAGCTGATCAACATCAAGGATCGCGGCCAGATCTTCCGCATCGATGTCGATTCGATCGAACATATCGAAGCCGCCGGCGATTACATGTGCATCCGCACGGCCGACAATTCGCTGATCCTGCGTGAGACGATGAAAGACCTCGAACGCCGGCTCGACCCCCGCGTGTTCCAGCGTGTCCACCGCTCGACCATCGTCAACCTCAACCAGGTCCGCCAGGTCAAGCCGCACACCAACGGCGAATGTTTCCTGGTGCTCGATTCGGGCGCTCGGGTGAAAGTCAGCCGGTCGTACCGCGATGTGGTGGCGCGGTTCGTGCATTAGGGCTCGCGAGTTAAAACCTAGTTCCGTCTATCCTGAGCTTGCCGAGGGGCTGCACTTCTCTTAGCGCCATGCGCCAGTCTCAAGTGGAAGGACACTCCTTCGACAAGCTCAGGATAGGCGGATTATCGGGCGATGAGCACCAGTTGGCACATACCTGGCTTCGATCTTGACGCCTTCGTTGCTGCCACCCTGGCCGAGGACCTCGGCACCGGCCTGCCCGGCGGCGGGCGTGATGTAACCTCCGAAAGCGTGATCCCCGCCGATGCGCGCTTTTCCGGGGTGATGGACAGCCGCGATGCGATCACGGTCGCTGGACTGCCGATCGCCGCAGCCTTCTTCCGCAAGCTCGATCCAGCAATCGCAATCGAAATTCTCGCCGCTGAGGGCCAGCAAGTACCCGTCGGTACCGACCTGATGCGCCTCACCGGTAATGCCCGCGCCCTGCTGACCGCGGAGCGCAGCGCGCTCAACACCGTCCAACACTTGTCCGGCATCGCCACGATGACCCGGGCTTATGTCGATGCCATGGGCGATAGCAAAGCTGTGCTACTCGATACCCGCAAGACCATTCCCGGCCTGCGGACCATCGAAAAATACGCGGTCCGGATGGGCGGCGCGCAGAACCACCGGATGGGGCTGTGGGACGCGGCGATGATCAAGGACAACCATGTCGCGGTGGCCGGCGGCGTCGGCGAAGCGGTGCGGCGGGCAAAGGCGGCCGGCATCGCGCGGATCATCTGCGAGGTCGATAGCATCGTCCAGATCGAGCTGGCGCTGGAAGCAGGCGCCAGCCATATGCTGCTCGACAATATGAGTGTTGCGACCCTGCGCGAAGCCGTGGCCCTGGTGGCGGGACGGGTGCCTTGCGAGGCGTCGGGCGGGGTGCGGCTCGACACCATCGGCGCGATTGCCGCCAGCGGAGTCGATTACATCTCGGTTGGCCGATTGACGCAAAGCGCACCAGCGGCCGACATCGGGCTCGATTTCACGCCGCTATGAAGGCGATTGCCCTGGCGCTGCTGGCACTGACCGCACTCCAGCCAAGCCAAGCGCTCGCCCAGGCCTATCAATGTACCCTGCCGCAGCGGATCGGACCGGTCGCCCCTGCCCAGCCGGACGGCCCGCCCCGGCGCACGCCGATTTCCGGCTATACGCTGGCCGTCAGCTGGTCGCCGGAATATTGCCACCGCGACAAGGGTTCGATGCAGTGCTCGGGCCGCAACGGGCGCTTTGGTTTCGTGTTGCACGGTCTGTGGCCCGAGGCGCGGCGCGGGCCGCCGCCGCAGTGGTGCGCTCTCACTCCGCGCCCATCGTCCGATCTGATCCGGCGCCATCTGTGCATGACCCCGGCACCGGCGCTGCTCGAACACGAGTGGACCAAGCACGGCAGCTGCATGGTCAAGACGCCAGAGGTCTATTTCAAGGTGAGCGGCATCCTGTGGCGCTCGCTGCGCTGGCCGGACGCTGACCGGCTATCCCGGCAGGAGGGGCTGACGGTAGGGGAATTCCGGCGGGCGTTTGTTGCGGCCAATCCGGACTGGCGCGGGCGGAAAGTCGGCTTGGTGCTGAGCCGCAGCGGCTGGCTGAAAGAATTGCGGCTTTGCTACGGGCGCGACTTCATGCCGGCGGACTGCGACCGGCGCAGCCTGGGGCCGCGCGATCCGGCCCGGTTGAAGATATGGCGGGGGCTGTAGAGAGCGTTCGCGCAAAATTATCAAGCGCCGCATTGACGCGTCACCGCCGCTTCCGGAAAAACCCGCGCAGCAATTCCGCCGCCTCAGCCTCGCCGATACCCGGATAGACTTCCGGCCGGTGCAGGCACTGGTCCTGCTCGAACACCCGGCTCCCGTGCTCGACCGCGCCGCCCTTCGGATCGGCCGCGCCGTAATAGAGCCGCGCGATCCGCGCATGGGCGATTGCGCCAGCGCACATAGCGCATGGCTCCAGCGTCACCCACAGCTCGCAGCCTTCGAGGCGCTCGGTGCCAAGCGCCTTCGCTGCTGCCCGGATCGCGAGGATTTCGGCATGAGCGGTGGGATCGGCCAGGGTGCGGGGCGCATTATGCGCCGCCGCAATGATGGTGTCATCCTTGACCACCACCGCGCCCACCGGTACTTCGCCCTCGCCTGCCGCCAGCTCGGCCTGGGCCAACGCCTGCGCCATCGGTTCGGGAAGCGGCCAGCGGTTCATCGCCCCGCGCTAGCCGTGCATACCTTGACCTCGCAAGGGTGAATCGCTATGCGCCCGCCTTCCCCGGAAACGGAACCCTTTCTCGAAGCGAGTTTAGCCATGTCCCGCATTTGCGAACTGACCGGAAAAGGCCGCTTGACCGGCAACAACGTCAGCCATGCCAACAACAAGACCAAGCGCGTGTTCCTGCCGAATCTTCAGAATGTCACGCTGATGTCCGAAGGATTGGACCGCAGCTTCAAGTTTCGTGTCTCGGCGCATGGCATCCGCTCGGTGGAACATGTCGGCGGGCTCGACAACTGGCTGCGTAAAACGGCGGACACCAAGCTGTCCTCGAATGCGCTGAAAGTGAAGCGCGAGTTGGTCAAGCAAGCCGCCTGAATTCGTTTCTGGTAATTTTCGGCTGGTAGCTCTCTTCGCGGACGACTGGTTTCCCGCGTGGTTCAGTTGGGATTGGACTGTTCGTTCAATCCAGCCAGATTTGCATTGAGCTTGTCAATCTGCCTGGCCGCCTGCGCGGCCGCTGCCTCGTCGGCGGCGCTTGTGGGATCATCCGCCGAGGGGATGGTGCAATAGGCGGTCAGCATGATGCCTCCGGCCCACCACAGCGCCTTCCAGCGGCTGGCGAAAACGGTCGTGATGCGAGGCCCGAACATGAGCCGCATATAACGGGGCGGCGTTAACGATCCGTGCCGGCCTCCCGCTTCAGCTCATACAGCAGGTCGAGCGCCTCGCGCGGCGACAGGGCGTCGATGTCGATTGCCGCGAGCCGGGCGCGCAAAGCGTCCACTTCGGCCGCCTCGGCTTCCAGCGCGGCGGCGAACAGCGGCAGGTCGCCAAGCCCCGCCGCCAGCCCGCCGGTTTCCGCGCGGCCGCGCTCCAACCGGTCGAGCACCTGCTTGGCCCGCGTCAGCACCGGCGCGGGCACCCCGGCCAGCCGGGCGACGGCGAGGCCGTAGCTGCGGTCCGCAGATCCCTCGGTGACCTCGTGGAGCAGCACCAGATCGCCCTTCCATTCGCGGGCGCGGACGTGATGGAGCGACAGCGCCTCGCAGCTGGGCGCGAGGCGGGACAGCTCGTGGTAATGGGTGGCGAACAGGCAGCGGCAGCGGTTGGTTCCATGCACCGCCTCGGCCACCGCCCAGGCCAGCGCCAGCCCGTCATAGGTCGAGGTGCCGCGCCCGACCTCGTCGAGGATGACGAAGCTGCGCGGGGTCGCCTGCGCCAGGATGGCGGCGGTCTCGACCATCTCGACCATGAAAGTCGAGCGCCCGCGCGCGAGATTGTCGGAAGCCCCGACCCGGCTGAACAGGCGGTCGACCATGCCGATGGTCGCGCTTGCGGCAGGCACGAAACCGCCGGCCTGCGCCAGCAGCACGATCAGCGCGTTTTGCCGCAGGAAGGTCGACTTGCCGCCCATATTCGGCCCGCCGACCAGCCACAGCCGGTCATCCGGGCCAAGCCGGCAATCGTTGGCGATGAAGCGCTCGCCTTTGCCCGCCAGCGCCGCCTGGACCACCGGATGCCGGCCCCCTGCGATGGCGAGACATGGCTCCTCGACCAGCCGCGGCCGGCACCAGCCGCCCTCCGCCGCCCGCTCGGCCTGTCCGGCGGCGACATCGATGCGGGCGAGCGCGGCGGCGGTCTCGGCAATGGCTTGGAGCGATGCGGCAGCGGCGGCGGTCAGTTCCTCGAAATGCGCTTCCTCGGCAGCCAGCGCATGGCCGCCTGCCTCCGTTATCCGGCTGGCTTCCTCGTGCAGCGCCAGCGCGTTGAACCGTACCGCGCCAGCCATCGTCTGGCGGTGGGTGAAGCCGCTTTCGGCGCTCATCAGCCGGTCGGCGTGTTTGGCGGGAACCTCGATGAAATAGCCGAGCACCCCGTTATGGCGAATCTTTAGCGCGGGGATGCCGCTTTCCTCGCGGTATTTCGCCTCGAGCGCGGCGATGGCGCGGCGGGCATTGCCGGAGGTCTGGCGCAGCGCGTCGAGGGCGAAGTCATAGCCCTCGGCAATATAGCCGCCAGCCGCGCGCTCGGTCGGCGGCAGTGGGACCAGCGCGCGGGCGTAAAGATCGACCAGCGCGCCGTGGCCGCCGAGCGCCGGCAGCAGGCGGTCAAGCAGCGCCGGGCGCTCCGGGCGGGTTTGCAGGTGGTCGCGCGCCCGCCGGGCTTCGCTGAGGCCGTCGCGCAGCTGGCCGAGGTCGCGCGGCGACCCGCGCCCCGCCACCACCCGGCCAAGCGCCCGCCCGACATCGGGCAGTGCGCGCAATAGGCCGCGCAAATCCTCGCGCAGCAGCGGATCGTCCAGCAGCCACTGCACCAGTTCGAGCCGCCCGGCGATTGCCGCCACATCGGTCAGTGGCGCCGACAAATCCTCCGCCAACTGCCGCGCCCCCGACCCGGTGACGCAGCGGTCGACCGCGTCGATCAAGCTGCCCTTGCGGGTGCCCTGGCTGGAGGTGAGGATTTCCAGGCTGGCGCGGGTCGCCTCGTCCATCGCCAGATGGGCATCGCCGCCGCGCAATACCGGGGGCAGCAGCAAGGGCAGCGAACCGCGTCCGGCATGGTCGAGATAGGCGATCAGGCCCCCGGCGGCCGCCAGCATCGCGCGGCTGAAGCTGCCGAATCCGTCGAGGGTGGCGACGCCGTGCACCGCCTTCAGCCGCGCCTCGCCGTGATCGCTGGTGAACTCGCGCGCCGGGCGGGGAGTGGCATCCAGCGGCCCCGCCGCCCAGCCTTCCGCCGCGACCACTTCGCTTGCCCCCAGCCTAGCGAGCGCCGCGCCCAGGCCATCGGCGGCGCATTCCTCAAGCTCCATCCGCCCGGTTGAGATGTCGCAGGAGGCGATGCCGATGCTGCCGCGCAGATCGCACACTGCCGCCAGCACATTGGCCCGGCGCGGCTCCAGCAGCGCTTCTTCGGTCAGCGTGCCGGCGGTGACGAAGCGGACGATATCGCGCGCCACCAGCGTTTTGCCGCCGCCGCGCTGCCGCGCCTCCGCCGGGCTCTCGACCTGCTCGGCGATGGCGACGCGGCAACCGGCCTTGATCAGCCGGGCAAGGTAACCCTCCGCCGCATGCACCGGCACCCCGCACATCGGGATGGCTACGCCGTGATGCTCGCCCCGGCTGGTCAGCGCGATATCGAGCACTTGCGCGGCGATTTTGGCATCGTCGAAGAACAGCTCGAAGAAATCGCCCATCCGGTAAAACAGCAGGCAATCGCCGGCCTCGGCCTTGAGCGCC
>JAYVWX010000175.1:0-11956 GCA_043785715.1 Novosphingobium sp.
AAAAAGCGCAGCGGAAACGCTCGCCCAGTTCAGGTCGCCAATGCCGCCAAACCCCAATCCACGCGAACTACGCCGCCGTCATGAATAAGCCGGGCTAGATGTGGATCGGCTTGCCCAGCACCGCCATCGCCGCTTCTTTTAACGCTTCGGCATGCGTCGGATGGGCGTGGCAGGTGTAGGCGATATCCTCTGAGCTGGCGCCGAATTCCATGCCCAGCGCCGCCTCGGCAATCATCGTACCGGCAACCGAGGCGATCATCCACACGCCCAGCACGCGGTCGGTTCTGGCATCGGCGATCACCTTGACGAAGCCGTCGCCCTCGCGGTTGGTTTTGGCGCGGCTGTTGGCCATCATCGAAAACTTGCCGACCTTGATTTCGCCCTGCTCCCGCGCCGCTTCCTCGGTCAGGCCGACGCCGGCAATCTCGGGCATGGTGTAGACGACGCTCGGGATCACCGCGTGGTTGACGATGCCGATCTTGCCGGCGATGTTTTCAGCGACGGCAATGCCCTCGTCCTCGGCCTTGTGCGCCAACATCGGCCCGGGAATAACATCGCCGATTGCCCAGACGCCGTCCACGTTGGTGCGGAAGGCGGGATCGGTTTCGATCTGCCCGCGCTCGTTGAGTTCCAGCCCGATATTGGCGAGGCCGAGCCCTTCGGTATTCGGCCGACGCCCGATCGATACCAGCACGCAATCGGCTTCCAGAGTTTCGGCGGCGCCGCCGGCCGAGGGTTCCAGCGTCAGCGTGACCATCCCGCCCTTGACAATTGCGCCGATGACTTTGGTTGAAAGTTTCAGCGCCATCCCCTGTTTGGCGAAAATGCTGGCCGCCTCCTTGCGCACCTCGCCGTCCATGCCCGGAAGCAGCGCATCGAGGAATTCGACGACCGTGACCTTCGCCCCCAGCCGCCGCCACACCGAGCCCAGTTCCAGCCCGATCACGCCGCCGCCGATGACGACGAGATGCTGCGGAACCCTGGTCAGCGCCAACCCGCCGGTCGAATCGACGATGATGCCTATCGCATTATCGACTACAACGCCGGGCAGGGGGGTGACCGAGGAGCCGGTGGCGATGACGATGTTCTTGGCGGTAACGCTTTGGTCCGCGATCTGGACAGTATGGGCGTCTGTGAAACTCGCCAAACCCTTCAGCCAGGTAACCTTGTTCTTCTTGAACAGGAATGCGATCCCGCCGGTCAGTTCCTTGACCGCCCCGGCCTTCTCGCCCTGCATCGCGGGCAGGTCGAGTTCGACCTTGCCAGTTTTCACCCCGAACTTAGCCAGCGTGCCATTCGCGGCTTGCTCGAACAGCTGCGAGCCATGCAGCAGCGCCTTGGAGGGAATGCAGCCGACATTGAGGCAAGTCCCGCCCAGCGTCTCGCGCGCTTCCACGCAGGCGACCTTCAGCCCCAGCTGCGCCGCGCGGATAGCCGCGACATAGCCGCCGGGGCCGGAACCGATGATGAGGACGTCGTAGTCGTAGTCTGGCATTATCCAACTTTCTTGCTTACCGATGCCGAAATATCAGGAGATATATGAAACGACACCCTGATTCCGAGCCACGCAGCGCTCGATGAAATTCCGAAGCTCGGCGAACCAGAATTGGATGTAATCGATGCCTTCCTCTGGATTCTCGGCAAAAAAGTGCCCGAGGTAGATGTCTTCTTGGAGCATCGCGTCGGGTTTGTAGCCAGCACGAAGAGTCGCAGCATCGACCTTTAGGAGGGCATCGTAAAAGCGCGAAATGGCAGCAGCGTGGATCGCCTTTGCAGGCCCATACCCAACATCGATGTCTCCGATCTCTGGCCATTCCTCGACTAGGAAACTTAGCGGACCACCAGTGGCATATCCTGATCCCGCCAGCACGAACTGCATCCCGTGCCAGGACTTATCGAGATCGATCTCGTCCCCCTCTTCACGCTCACATTCAATGGCCGGGACTCGCCGTTGGAAACTAAATGTCGAAACGAGCTTTTCCATTAGCCCGGTGTTCTCGACGGCTTCCGCCCGTGGTTGTTCGAACAGGAACTCTTCAATCAGCTTCGGGTGCCTCAGCAAGGTATTGAGCTGGCTGTCAGTTGCCCTGCGTAGTGCAAGCACCATTCCCATCGGCTATCTCACAAATCGATCAATAAACGCGTCGGATCCTCGATTGCTTCCTTGATGATCTTCAAAGCGGTCACCGCCTCGCGCCCGTCGATCAGGCGGTGGTCGTAACTCAACGCGAGGTACATCATCGGGCGGGCGACGATCTGGCCATCACGCACCACAGCCCGGTCCTCGATCCTGTGCAGGCCGAGCACGGCGCTTTGCGGCGGGTTGATGATCGGGGTCGAGAGCATCGAGCCGAACACGCCGCCGTTGGAAATGGTGAAGGTGCCGCCCTTCATGTCCGCCAGCGTCAGCGTGCCTTCGCGGGCCTGCTTGCCGTAGTCGGCGATGGCTTTCTCGATCCCGGCAAATGACATCGCATCGGCATTGCGGACGACTGGCACGACAAGACCATTGGGGGCGGAGACCGCAACCGAGATATCGACATAATCGTTGTAGACAATTTCGTCGCCCTCGATCCGGGCGTTGAGCGAGGGAATATCCTTCAGCGCCAGACACGCGGCCTTGGCAAAGAAACCCATGAAGCCGAGGCGGACGCCGTGCTTCTTTTCGAACAGGTCCTTGTACTTGTCGCGCGCGGCGATGACGGCGGTCATGTCGCAATCGTTGAAGGTGGTGAGCAGCGCGGCGGTGTTCTGCGCTTCCTTGAGCCGCCGGGCGATGGTCTGGCGCAGCCGCGTCATCTTGACGCGCTCCTCGCGGCGTTCGCCCGACGGGGGGCGGCCTTCGACAGGCTCAGGCTGAGCGGGGGTGGGAGTTGGGCCAGCGGCAGGTGCCGAAACGGCGGGTTCCGGCGCGCTTTTCTTGGCCTGGGCGGCGGCGACCACGTCTTCCTTGGTCAGTCGGCCGTCCTTGCCGGTGCCCTTCACCGTCGCCGGATCGATCCCGTGCTCCAGCACCGCACGGCGCACGGAGGGCGACAGCACCGCAGGATCGCCATCGCCGCTGGCAACTCGGACTGGCGCACTTTTCGGTGCAAGCGATTCCGAGGCCGGGGGCACTGCGGCCTCGCGGCGCGGCGCGACCGGCTGGGCGCCAGCAGCGGCGACGCCATCTTCAATTGTGGCGATCAGCGCGCCGACTGCCACGGTATCGCCGACCGCGGCGAGGTGTTTACCCATGACGCCGCCTGCGGGAGCGGGGACTTCCACCGCGACCTTGTCGGTCTCCAGGCTGGCGATCGGCTCGTCGAGCTTCACCGCCTCGCCAGGCTGTTTCAGCCACTGGCCGATGGTCGCTTCGGAAACGGATTCGCCCAGCGTGGGCACTTTGATTTCGGTCGGCATGACGATTTGAGGCCTTTTTGCGGGGCTTCGGAAAAAGCGGGGTCAGGCTACCTTTTTGCGCCTGATTTCGGAGCGGACGGATAGGCCCAGCGCGTCGGCGACCAGCGCCGCCTGCTCATTGGCATGGCGCTTGGCGAGGCCAGTGGCGGGTGAGGCGCTCGCCAGCCGGCCAGCGTAGCGGGCGCGGGTGACCTTGCATTTGGCAGCCTTGAGCGCGTCCTCCAGAAACGGATCGACGAACGACCAGCCGCCGTTGTTGCGCGGCTCTTCCTGGCACCAGACAAGTTCTTCCAGCGCCGGCATCCGCGCCAGCCGTGCCGCCAGCGGTTCGCCCGGAAACGGGTAGAGCTGTTCGAGCCGCAGGATCGCGACATCGCCGAGTTCCGCCGCACCGCGCGCCTCGATCAGATCATAGGCGACCTTGCCCGAACACAACACCAGCTTGCGCACGGAGGCGTCCTTGGGCGAGGCGGGGTCCGACAGGATCCGCATGAAATGCCCCTCCCCGATGAAATCGGAAGCCGCGCTCTTGGCCATCGGATGCCGCAGCAGCGACTTCGGCGTCATGATGATCAGTGGCTTGCGGAATGGGCGGTGCATCTGGCGGCGCAGCACGTGGAAGTAATTGGCCGGGGTGGTGATGTTGCAGACCTGGATATTGTCCTGCGCGCACAGCTGCAGGAAGCGTTCCAGCCGTGCCGAGCTATGCTCCGGTCCCTGGCCCTCATAACCATGCGGCAGTAGCAGGACGAGCCCGTTGGCGCGCAGCCACTTGGCTTCGCCGGCGGCGATGAACTGGTCGATCATGATTTGCGCGCCATTGGCGAAATCGCCGAACTGCGCCTCCCACAGCACGAGGGCCTGCGGATCGGCCAGCGCATAGCCGTATTCGAAGCCGAGCACGCCATATTCCGAAAGCGGGCTGTCGAGCACCTCGAAGCGCCCGTGGGGAACGGTGGAGAGCGGCACATATTTGCGCTCGTCGGTCTGATCGACCCATACCGCATGACGCTGGCTGAAGGTGCCGCGCCCCGAATCCTGGCCCGACAGGCGCACCCGGAAGCCCTCGGACAGCAGCGAGCCAAAGGCCAGTGCTTCGCCGGTGGCCCAGTCGAAGCCCTGGCCGGTGGCGAACATCTCGCGCTTGGCGTCGATCACCCGGCCCAAGGTCTTGTGGATGGTGAGGTCCGCAGGCACCGTGCTCAGCGTGCGGCCGAGGCTGTCGAACAGCTTGGCCTCGATCCCGGTGGGCACGTTGCGCCGCGCGGTTTCGGGATCCACCGGCTTGTTGAGTCCGCTCCAGCGGCCGGAGAACCAGTCGGCCTCGTTCGGCAGATAGCTGCGCGAGGCCTCGAACTGCTTCTCGAGATAGGAATTGAAACCGTCCACCACCACTTCGCCGTAGCTCGCGTCGATCACGTTCTCGGCAATCAGCCGCTGAGCATAGACTTCGCTGACCGCCGGATGCTGGCGGATTCTGGCGTACATCAGCGGCTGGGTAAAGCTCGGCTCGTCGCCTTCATTGTGGCCGAAGCGGCGGTAGCACCACATGTCGATGACGATGTCGCGGCCGAATGTCTGGCGGTAGTCGA
This sequence comes from Novosphingobium sp., assembly GCA_043785715.1. Taxonomy (GTDB): domain Bacteria; phylum Pseudomonadota; class Alphaproteobacteria; order Sphingomonadales; family Sphingomonadaceae; genus Novosphingobium. Next base: position 4,995 of record JAYVWX010000175.1, read on the forward strand.
TGGCGAATTTGCAGGCGAAGGTGACCGCTTCGGGATCGTCGCCGTTGACGTGGAGGATCGGCGCCTGGATGCCCTTGGCGACATCGGACGGGTAGGGCGACGAGCGCGCGAATTGCGGCGAGGTGGTGAAGCCGATCTGGTTGTTGATGATGAAGTGGATGCAGCCGCCGGTGTGATAGCCGCGGATGCCGGAGAAACCGAGGCATTCCCAGACGATACCCTGGCCGGCGAAGGCCGCATCGCCGTGGATCAGCACCGGCAGCACCTGGCGGAATTTGCCCGGGCCGATGTCGTCGCGGAAAACCTGCTGCGCGCGCACCTTGCCGAGCACCACCGGGTCGACGGCTTCGAGATGGCTAGGGTTGGGCATCAGGCTCATATGCACCTTGATCCCGTCGAACTCGCGGTCGGTGGAGGTGCCGAGGTGGTATTTGACGTCGCCCGAGCCGCCGACATCGTCGGGATTGGCCGAGCCACCGGAAAATTCGTGGAAGATCACCTTGTACGGCTTGGCCATGACATTGGCGAGGACGTTGAGGCGGCCGCGGTGGGCCATGCCATAGACGATCTCCTTGACGCCCAGCTGGCCGCCATATTTGATCACCGCTTCCAGCGCCGGAATCATCGATTCCCCGCCATCGAGCCCAAAGCGCTTGGTGCCGACGAATTTCTTGCCGAGAAATTTTTCGTATTGCTCTCCCCGGATCACCGCCGCGAGGATCGCCTTCTTGCCCTCGGGCGTGAACAGGATCGCCTTGTCGGCGCCCTCCATCCGCGCCTGAAGGAAGCGGCGCTCCTCGACGTCGGCGATATGCATGTATTCGAGGCCGACCTTGCCGCAGTAATTGGCGCGCAGGATGGCGACGATCTCGCTCACGCTGGCCCAATCGACGCCGAGTGTGCCGCCGATATACAGCTTGCGGTCGAGATCATGCGGGCCGAAGCCGTGGAATTCCGGGGCCAGGTCGGCGGGCAGATCCTGCTTGGCGAGACCGAGCGGGTCGAGATTGGCGGCGAGGTGCCCGCGCACCCGGTACGTGCGGATCAGCATCATCGCCCTGATCGAATCGGCGGCGGCGCGTTCCACCGCTTTCTCATCCAGCGGCGTGCCGGCCTTTTCTGCCGAAACTTTGATCGCCTCGCGCAGCGCCAGCGGATCGAGCGCCTGGGTAAGGTCATCGTCGAACAGGCCGCCGACCACCGGCCAGCCCGGGCGCTGCCAGCTCGGGCCGGGCTGTGGGCCATGGTCGACAACGTCGGGCAAGAAGGTGAGGCTTTCATTGCCCATCGGAAGCACCTTTCCGCGCCGAAAAGCCTCCGGCGCCAGCAAGCAATTGGTTCCGGGCGGCAGTTCCCGGTGAGGTAGCCTATGCCCTTGTCGTGGTTTACCCCGCCTTGGCGCCGCCCTCAGGCTATTTCCCTAAGCAGCCCGGCGAGCGTGGTGCCCAGCTCTGCCGGCGAGGGCGAAACGCGAATGCCGGCTGCCTCCATCGCCGCGATCTTGTCCTCGGCGCCGCCCTGGCCCCCTGAAACGATAGCGCCGGCATGACCCATGCGGCGGCCCGGCGGCGCGGTGAGGCCGGCGATGAAGCCGACCATCGGCTTGGCGCGCCCGCGCCTGGCCTCGTCGGCGATGAACTGCGCGGCTTCTTCCTCGGCCGATCCGCCGATTTCGCCGATCATGATGATCGAGCGGGTGGCGTCATCGGCGAGGAACAGTTCGAGCATGTCGATGAAATTGGTGCCGTTGACCGGATCGCCGCCGATGCCGACCGCGGTGGTCTGGCCAAGGCCGACCATGGTTGTTTGGTGGACGGCCTCATAGGTCAGCGTGCCCGAGCGGCTGACGACGCCGACGGCACCCTTCGAGAAAATGCTGCCTGGCATGATGCCGATCTTGCATTCGTCAGGCGTCAGAACGCCGGGGCAATTGGGGCCGATCAGCCGCGAGTTCGAACCGGTCAGCGCCCGCTTGACCCGCACCATGTCGAGCACGGGGATGCCCTCGGTAATGGCGACAATCAGTTCGATCCCGGCATCGATCGCCTCGAGGATTGAATCGGCGGCGAACGGCGGCGGCACGTAGATGCAGCTGGCGGTGGCGCCGGTGGCGGCTCTTGCCTCGGCGACGGTATCATAGTTCGGCAGGCCTAAATGGCGGGTGCCGCCCTTGCCGGGGGTGACGCCGGCCACCATCTGCGTGCCGTAATCCAGCGCCGCCTGGGTGTGGAAACTGCCGGTCGAGCCGGTCATCCCCTGGGTGATGACCTTGGTGTGTTTGTCGATGAGGATGGACATGCATGTGCTCCAAAGGAGGGAGGGAGACGGCGCTTAGCCGAGGCTCGGATCAATCGCCCGGCACGCCGCCAGCAGATCCTTGACCGCATCGACGCTCACCTGCAGCCCGGCCTTCGCCGTATCGTCCAGCCCGATCTCGATCACCTGTTCGACGCCGCCGGCGCCGATCACCACCGGCACCCCGACATAAAGATCGTCGATGCCATACTGGCCGGTGAGGTGCGCCGCGCAGGGGAGCACGCGCTTCTGGTCGCGCAGATAGCTTTCGGCCATCGAGATAGCGGAGGCGGCGGGGGCGTAGAACGCCGAGCCGGTGCCGAGCAGCGCGACGATCTCGCCGCCGCCGTTGGCGGTGCGCTTGACGATGGCGTCGATCCGCTCCTGGGTGGAGCGGCCCATCTTGATCAGGTCGGGGATGGGGATGCCCTTGACCGTCGAATAGGCGGCGACCGGGACCATGGTATCACCGTGGCCGCCCAGGACAAAGCTCGTCACATCGCGCACCGAGACGCCGAATTCCTCGGCGAGGAAGGTGGAGAAGCGCGCCGAGTCGAGTACCCCGGCCATGCCGACCACCTTGTTGTGGGGCAGGCCGGAGAATTCACGCAGCGCCCACACCATCGCGTCGAGCGGGTTGGTGATGCAGATGACAAATGCACCCGGGGCGTTGGCCTTGATGCCCTCGCCGACGGCCTTCATCACCTTGAGGTTGATGCCGAGCAGATCGTCGCGGCTCATGCCCGGCTTGCGGGGCACGCCAGCCGTGACGATGATGACATCGGCGCCGGCGATGTCCTTGTAATCGTTAGTGCCGGTCAGCTTAGCGTCGAAGCCTTCGACCGGTCCGCATTGCGACAAGTCCAGCGCCTTGCCCTGCGGGACGCCTGCCATGATGTCGAACAGCACGATATCGCCCAGTTCCTTCTGCGCCGCGAGATGGGCGAGAGTGCCGCCGATATTGCCGGCGCCGATGAGGGCGATCTTGTTGCGAGCCATGCTGGTCGGGTCCTTGGTTTCGGCGCGGACAGGGACGGCAGAGGCAGCCTGCGAAGTACCGCGCAAAGGCAGGCCGCTCACGGAACGCTGCGTGCCCTAGGCTGGCACCAATCGTATTGCAACCGCGAATAAGCGTGATAGCCACAGCGATCTTTGCTAATAGTTCGCAATTGCATATTTCGATTTTCCGGTTTGCGCCCCGAGCGGTTGCAAACGGCGGGCGCGGTCTCCGGCTATCCGGCCCTGCGCTGCTTGGCGGGCCGCTCCTCGCGCTCTTTGGCGAGCATCATCGCGGCGAGATAATCGGGCACCGCGCGGCTGAAATGATAGCCCTGACCGAGGTTGCAGCCGGCCGCGCGCACGGCTTCGACCTGCTCGATGGTCTCCAGCCCCTCTGCGACGATATCCATGCCCAACGACGCGGCCATGCCGGACACCGCGCGGATGATCGCGTCGCTCTTTTTGCCCGCGAGTGCGCCAGAGACGAAGCTGCGATCCACCTTGATCTTGGAGAAGGGATATTTGTTGAGATAGCCGAGCGAGGAATAACCCGTCCCGAAATCGTCGAGAGCGAAGCGCACCCCGGCATTGCTGAGCTCGGTAATGAAGTCCTCGGTATTCTGGCTGTGCTCGAGCAGCACCGTCTCGGTAATTTCGAGCTCGAGCCGGTGCGGATCAAGCCGGGCTTCGCGCAGCGCATTGAGCACACCCAGCGCCGCGCCGGGCGCGCGAATTTGCAGCGGTGAAAGATTGACGGCGATGGTGACGTCTTCCGGCCAGGTGGCCGCAGCCTTGGCCGCCTGCACCGTTATCCAGTTACCCAGCGTGATGATCGCGCCGGTTTCCTCGGCCACCGGAATAAATTCATCGGGCATGAGCTCGCCCTTTTCCGGATGGAACCAGCGCACCAGCGCCTCGAACGTCTTGATCCGCCCGGTATCGAGATCGATGATCGGCTGGAAAAAGATCGATAGCTCGTTGCGCTGCAGGGCGATGCGGAGTTCGGCCTCGATTTCGCGCCGCCGCACCAGCTTGCGGGTCATCGACGGCTCGAAGAAGCTGATCTGATTGCGGCCGTTGACCTTGGAATGGTAGAGCGCCAGATCGGCGCCCTGCATCAGCGTGTCGATATCCTCGCCATCCTCCGGCAGCACGGCGATGCCCATCGAGGAGTGGATTTCCAGCCGGTTGCCGTCGATCCGCATTGGCCGCATGATGTCGTCCATCATCCGCATTGCCAGCGTTTCCACCTCCTGGCGGTGGCGCGCCTCACAGGCCACGATGAATTCATCACCGCCGAACCGGGCCACGGTCGCGCCTTTCGGCGCGGCGGCGCGCAGCCGGTTGGCGACTTCCGCCAGCAGCTTGTCGCCCAGCTGGTGGCCCAGCGAATCGTTGACTTCCTTGAACTTGTCGAGGTCCATCCAGAACATTGCCAGCTTGGCTCCGGGCGCGAGGCCGGAAAGATGCTCGACCAGATGGTGATTGAGGCCGGCCCGGTTGAGCAGGCCGGTTACCGCGTCGCTGCGAGCGAGCACCTGCATGCGCTCCGCCAGCCGCGCGCTGGTCTCGGCCGCGGCAACCGAATGCCGCAACACCCGGAAGACATTGAGGGTAATCGACATCATCGCCGGGATCAGCATGGCGATCGACACTGCCAGCACCTGGTGGCCAATTCCCGGGTGCTGCCACAGCGCGACAATTGCCGGGCTGAGCGCGAGAAACAGCTGGCCAATCGCAATTGCCGGACTGCCGGCATTACGCGCGGCAATGGCGACCGCAAAACCAATTGCGTTGGACAACGTCAGCATCTGGGCGATGTGCGGCGCGTCGTAGTGAATGCAAAGCGCGGCGATCACTCCGACCAACAGGGCATAACTGAAAGCGCCGATTTCAAACAGCCGCTCCAGCTGTCTCGCATTGCGCTCCTTCAAATGAGGCAAGGCATGCGCGATAAGCACCCGGCACACGCCGATGACGCTAAGCGCGATGGCAGCGGCGGTTATGTGGATTTCGTTTGCAGCTTGAGCCGCGACCGCGCTGGTGGCGATTCCGCACATCGCGCCGATCGCCAGGCTGGCTGGCTGGGTGTACAGGGTATCGACCAGAATCCGGCGTACCCGGTCGTCCAAGGCATCGGTGCTGAACAGCACCCGCTTCAACTTGGGCAAGGGCCTGATAAAAAATGCTCCATTCGGTCGGACTGCACTAGTTGCGAGCTATCACCGAATGGTTAATGGGCTGGTCGGAAATGGACTTAATTTCAGCTTACCGTGAGGGAGCAGCGCCGCAGTGAAAGGCATAGGCTGCGCTCATTCGCCGGTCGAGAGCGGTGCAGATCGCTATCCACAAGTGGTATTCCTCGCGTTGGCCTGAAAAAAATGCCTGTTCGGCATTCTCCCGCGCCCGCTCCGCTGCGGAAAGGCCATGCGCGGCGAAGTGGCGCAGCGCCGCCTTGAGCACCCGGTCGCCGCCGATGCCCACGCCATTGTCGTTGGCGGGGTTAAGCGGAACATTGGCGGTGAGCCACCGGGCAAGGGAAGAAATTTCCCTGGTCTGGGCAGCGGCAAAATGGAGGGTCATCGCGGCATTGTGCTCCGGCGGGTGGAGGCCCGCCTATAGCTGCCAGCGCCTAAATGATCGTGTGACCCTATGGTTTCCGCTTTGTTAGCTCTTGCTTCTGATCGGCTTTATGCGGCCGGCAGAATGCTAATCGACGCTGGTTCCGCTGCCGGACTAACTTCCGGGCCTGGCGATCCAGCGCCCGCTGTCGGCATATTCAGGCCGGATGCCGGTGGCGTGTGGCAGTCTGTCACCGCGGTAAAGCGCCTCGCCGCCGCGCTGCTCGACCGCCGCCGCGTAGGCCACGGGCGGGGCGGCGCGGGCCGGCACGTAATCCGGTGCAGGCGACGCGGCGGCAACTTGCCTGACGGTCAGGGCGATGGCCAGTGCTCCGTCATAGGCGCGCTGAAGGGCCATCGGGTCCAGTTCGGTGGCTGGCAAAATATCGGCGGCGGTGCTGCGCGGATGCGGCGCGGCGATCGGCTCCCCGCCATAATAGGCGAAGCGGAAGGCCAACGGCTGGCCCGCCGCGCCGGCGAATGTGTAAAAGCGATGCGCGCCGATCATGCCGAGATAGGCGAGGCTCGGCGCCCAGTAAGGATTGACCGCGATGGTATGGTAATGCGTCGCCAGGCCAATCGGGGTGTAAACATAGCCCGCCAACGCCGTGCGGGCGACCTGGGCGGCACGCTCCCAGAAGAGCCGGCTCGGCACCCGCGCCAGCGATCCATCGCAGGTAAAGCTGAATTGGCAGCCGGTCGAACGTTCCGAACCCTGGTAGACCACGCCGCAGACGGTGCCGGGATAAGAGCGATGCGCGACCCGGTTGAGCACAACCTGGGCGACCGCGCGCTGGCCGGCGTCCGGTTCGGTGGCGGCTTCGTAATAAATCGCGGCGGTGAGGCAGTATTCCGCGCGGCTGCGGTCGGTTCCGCTGCTGTCGATGCGCATCGCGCGCGCCGCCGGGCCGGCCAGGGGATCGAGCAAGGTGATGGCCGGGTCGGCGTCGGAATGGATGCCCACTCCCAAGCCGGAAGCCGGCGCGGCGCCTTCATCGTTGGCCGCCAGATAATAGAAGGCCGATCCGGGAAAGCTGTTACCGGCGG
>JAYVWX010000176.1:0-5091 GCA_043785715.1 Novosphingobium sp.
AGAATGGCCTTGCTCCGCCCTGCCCCCGCCACCAATTGCCGGTTCCAGCGCGCTAGCAGGCCCCGCGCGGCAATCGCGATTGCCAGCAGAATGGTAGAAATGCCCAGTCCATAGACCGCCATCACTATGGCTACCTGGGCAAGATCCTTGCCCTGGGAGGCCAGCACCGTCGCCGCACCCAGCGTTGGCCCGACGCAGGGAATCCAGACCATACCCAGCAAGACGCCGATCAGCGCCTGACCAGCGAGGCCAAAGCGATCAAGCCCCGACTGTCGCGCCTGAGCCCAGTTTGCAAGTGGCGCGGCAAGTCGTGCCAACATGGCTTGCACTCGGGCGCTCAACAGAACGATGCCCGCTACTATCATCAACACCGCACCGGTCTGCCGCACCGTTTCCGGATCCACAGCAAGCCCGCCGCCCAGCGTGGCGAGCGCGAAACCGATCAGCGTGAACGACACAACAAGTCCGGCACATAACGCCAGCGGTCCCGCCCTGTGCCGCTGGCCAGCGCTGCCCAGCACGATCGGGACTAGCGGCAGCACGCAAGGGGAGAAGATTGTCAGTACACCTGCGGCAAACGCCAGTGCGGGGTTGAGCAACTCCGACATGCAACTAGCGCACGGTCTGTGCGATCAGATCGCGAATCCTGGGTTTGTCCGTGACAAAATCCAGCCGGCCCAGCTGCACCGTGCCGCGGTAGGCAATCAGCGTTCCTTGTTTTCTGACGGCGAAACTCGGCAGCTCCGGTCGCTGACTGTCATAATTGATCCGGAAGACCACAAGATTGGCGTAGGCAGCACGATTACAACACGGTCAGGCCGCACTCGAAACTGGGTGGGCGCATGCCCGCCGAGATCGCAAAACAAGCAGTGCCGGGGAATGCCCCGGCACTGCTTGTCATCCCATCAACCATCAGCCAAACAATGGAAGGACTTTACCTCTGAGTGGTAACAATCAGGGGAGCACGTCAGCGCTTATAGGATAATGCTTGCATCATCCCCTTTTGACGGAGACGGGTTAGCATTCGACTGACAGCACCTCCGGTTCAATAGTACGCAGACTTGCATCGAACCGCAGTAAATTAGTCATATGCAATACCTATAATTGCAAAAAACTATCTTAAAGTGTCATTCGAAAGCCCGGAACGCGGTTTGACGACGCGCGGGTCAGTCAGATTGCCTGCCGCGCAGGGCCGGCAGCACGTCGATGCCGAACCGGCGGATCGCGTCGCATGTTTCCTCGCGGGTGGGATACGGGGCCCCGCCGCCCGCGTTGGGCGTGCGCAGGCGGAAATTGAGCCATTCGGGCTGGAACCTTCGGTCCATTTCCCGGATCCGCGCGATCCAGCTTTCGGGCGTTCCGAAATGCCACTGGCGCGTCTCGAAATCGCGGATCGCGTGCTCGGCCTCTTCGGCCTTGGGGCTGATTTCGCCGTCGAAGTCGTGCTCGTCATAAAAGTTGGCTTCGCGCAGCCAGCGCGGGGCATGGGCCGCACGCATCGCAGCAGGATCATCGCCGATCCAGCCATCCTGATTGAGCACCAGCGTCCAGTCCAGCTTGCCCTGCGCCGCCGCGCGGGCCCGCGTTTGCGCAATCCACGCCTCACTCTCATCCCAGTCGGGCTGCGTCCACAGCACCCAGCCATCGTGCGCTAGCGCACGATCCAAAGGCTTGGCCGGGCTGTGCGTGCCAATCCAAATCGGCACGCGCGGTCGCTGGAACGTGCGGGGGGTCAGCTGGACATTGTCGTACTGGTAGAATTCGCCTGCATAGCTGAACCGCTCGCCCGCAAAGGCAAGGTGCAGCACCTCCAGCGCTTCCTCGAACCGCCTGCCGCGACGCTCCCATTGGACGCCAAAATAGCGGTGGTAATCCTGATGGTACCCTACCCCCATCCCCAGGGTAAAGCGCCCGCGCGACAGGTTGTCGATCATCGCGACCTGTTCGGCCAGATGCATCGGGTTGTAGAGTGTGGGCATAAGAACGGTTGTGGCGATACGGATGCGGCTGGTGCGTGCCGCGATCGCGGTGGCGGCCAGCAAAGGCGAGGGTACGAATGTTTCGCCGCGCGCGTGCCGCTCCGGCAGGAACACGCCGTCAAAGCCCAGCTCCTCGGCCAGCACAGCTTCCTCGATCACCTGCTCAAAGGCGTCGGCGGCCTCTTGCGGCGAAGGGGCCGCCTGATCATACGCGCCAAAATGGGTGTCCGGCATATAGGCGAACTTCACAGCATCTCTCCTCACGAGAACCGGAATGATTCGGAATCTCGACGAATTTTTCCGTCCTGAATGACGCCGGTATTATGCCGCCTGTTTCAAAGCGTGCTGCCGCCGTCGAGCCTGAACTCGGCGCCGGTGGCGAAGGCCGCTTCGTCGGACCCGAGATAGACCGCCAGCGACGCCACTTCCGCGGGCTGGCCGAGACGGCCGATCGGGTGGGTGGCGACCCAGCTCGCATAGATTTCGTCACGATTCTCCGCCGTACCGAGCACCTTGTCGATCAGTGGCGTGTGAATGGCGCCCGGGTGGATCGAGTTGCAGCGAATGCCATTGCCCTGCTTGGCGCAGTGCAGCGCGACCGATTTGGTGAGCAGCGTGACGCCCCCCTTGGCGGCATTATAGGCGCATAGTTCGGCCTGAGCGCGAACCCCGCTCATCGAACTCATGTTGATGATAGATCCGCCGTGCCGCTTCATCACGGGAATGGCGTGCTTGCAGCCGAGGAACACGCCGACCAGGTCGACGTCGAGCGTCTGACGAAACTGTTCGAGCGACACCTGCTCGACATCGCCGAGGATCGCGACGCCGGCATTATTGACCAGGATGTCGAGCCGGTCGAGCGTCGCCAGGCCGCGCATCCAATCGTCTTCCTTGGTGACGTCGAGACGAAGGAAGCGGGCCGCGGTTCCGATTTCACCGGCCAGCGCCGCGCCAGCCTGTTCGTCGATATCGGCAATGACGACCGAGGCGCCCTCGGTGACATAGGCGCGGCAGATCGCTTCTCCCAACCCGCAGGCACCACCGGTCACCAGTGCGACCTTGTCCCTCAGTCGCATTGCCGGCTCCTTCCCTACGGCGGTCAGGCCGCGGCGCGCATCGCGGCACGGCGGCGCTCGGTTGCCGCCTGATCGATCTCGAGCCGTTCGGGGTGAAGCTTCGGTTCGCCGGTGATCACCACGCCGTAATCGCGCAGCGCCCCCTCGATGCTGACATATTCGTCGCGCACATCGCGCTTGACACGCTCGGGATCGCGCTCGAGCGGGTCGCCCCAACCGCCGCCGCCGGCAGTCTGGAAGCGCATGGAACTGCCTGGTTCAAGCTCCCACACGGGGCGCGAGGCGAAGTAGAAATATTTGCCTGCGGGATCGAGCGCCTTGGTCTCGGGATCGAGCATGCCGGCCATCGGTTCGGAGCCACGGTACACGTCGGCGTCGTCGATCGGCAGCGGACGCTGTTCCTTGGCGACGTCGAAGCTCTCGGGCGGGAATGTCCAGCATGCCTGGCTGGTCCCCGACCGCCCGCCGTTCGCGCCGACCCCCGCCGGGCTCTTGGTGTGCAGGGTGGTCTGGCCGTGACGGCCGGGCTCAAGCCAGTAGGTATCGCGGATGACCGCAGCACCGCCGCGAAATTTGCCCGGACCGCCGGTGTCGATGGCATATTCCTTGCGCATGAAGACGCCGGGGATTTCAGACTCGATCGCCTCGATGGCGGGGTCGAGGTTGTTGCCAGTATGGTTGACGGTGTAGCTATCGCCATCGCCGACCTTGGTCGCGCCCCACGGGCCATGCTCGCCGCCACAGGTCGCGACTGACAGCCACGATGTGCCGTCCTTGCGAAGGCCCGAGCCGTTGTGGACCATCATCGACCCGAAATCCGACCCGATCGCCTCGTCCCCCAACGCCTGCGAAAATGCCTTGTAGACGGCGTTGAGGACGCAGAATTGCGGCTCCCAATACATGAACACCGGTCCGGTCGGAGTGGCGCTGACGAAGGTTCCTGGCGGGAGCACGATGTCAATGTCGCGGAACACGCCCGACGATAGTGGAGTTTCCTGTTCGATCAGCATCTTGAGCGCCACGCCGACCCCGGCCTTGACGTCGAGCGGGCCGCAATTGATGCTCGCCGGGGCTTCGGGAGAACTACCGCTGAAGTCTAGTTCGAGCCGGTGGCCCACCTTGGTGATCTTGGCGCGCAGCCGATATTCGCGGCCCTCGGAAAGCCCGTCGGAATCGAGCATGTCCTCGCCGTAATAGACGCCATCGGGAATTTTCGTGGCGATGGCGTGGCGCATCGCATCGGCCGACACGTCGCAGCTGTAGCGAATGGCGCCGAGATAGGCGTCGAGGCCATAGCGGGCGATGCTTTCGTGGAGCAGCCGCTCGCCGAGCAACAGGCATTGGTAAAGCGACTTCATATCCGGCAGCAGCAGTGGCGCAAAGCGCGCGTTGTCGAAGATCAGATTGAAGGTCGATGCGATCGGCTTGTCGTCGCGGTAGAGAAACATTGGCGGGATGACGAGGCCAGTTTCCTGCACGTCCTTCTTGGTGCCGCTGAACCCGCCGGGCACCGTTCCGCCCATATCCAGCTGATGCGCGCGGATCGCGACGAACGAGGTCAGGCGGCCACCGGCGAACACCGGGCGGATGAAGGCGACGTCGTTGACGTGAAGCCCGACACGGTAGGGATCGTTGCAGATGATGACGTCGCCCTGGCGGACATTCTCGACCCCGATCTCCTCGATCGTGTTGCGGACGCCTTCGGGCATGGTGAACATGAAGTTGAGCAGACTGTCGGAGCCGGTGCTCATCGGATAGTTCATCTCCGGCGGACCCGAGATGGTCACCGCGAAATCATACCAGTCGCGCAGGATCATCGAGAAGGCCGACGTCATCAGCCGGGTGCTCATATGCTTGACGACATAGCGCATCCGGCTGGCAAGAGTCGCCGCGCTGAAGCGGTCAGTGCCATAAAGCGAGTGAAATTCCGCTTGGCTGAGGTCGCGGAGTGGCTTCTCCACGCAACCTTGCATCCCAACGATTTAACGTATTGAATAAATATCAAAGCATTGCTTAAATTGGCGATCGCCGCAGTT
>JAYVWX010000177.1:0-6590 GCA_043785715.1 Novosphingobium sp.
ACCTGGCGGGCCGGGTTCGCCTATGGCTTGCACTATCCCAGTCTGGAAATGACATTCCAGGGCGAAGAGCTAAGCGGCCCGGAGCGGGATGAGTTGTCAAACCGCCTGATCGCGGCCCTGCCGGCAGCGAGCCTGGCGAACGACTGGCCGAAACAATCGGCAAACAGGGACAGCAGCGCAATTGTCGAAATTGCCCGCCTGTTGCTGATGGCTGTTCTGCATCTTCAGCAGGGCGCAGGGCTTCCGGTATTCAATGCTGGCCGGGTAATCTTTCAAGCCGGGCTCCAGGCCCGGGTTTTGCTCCCCACTTCGGCGGGTAGTTATCAACCGGTTTTCGATATCATGAACTGGCTGGTTCAGGCGTGCGGCGTGGTTCGCGCGGGGCGAAATCTCGATCATCACGCCCTTGTTCTGGCGCCCTTGCTGGCGCAGTTGCAAGCCGGCCACGGCACCCATTCGGTTTCCTTTCAATTTGTCGCCGCGGCGTTGCGGGCCGGGATTCCCGTTTTCGAAATGCCCGAAGGAGTGGTGCAATACGGCGAGGGTCATTTGGCGCGCCGGCTGCAAAATTCGTTGACCGACGCGACCGCGAGTACCGGGGTTCACCTGGCACGCATGAAGCACCGTGCCGCGCAAGTTCTGGCCGAGGCGGGAATACCAGTTCCGCGCCACCAGTTGGTCGGCGATGAGGCCGCGGCGCTGCGCGCGGCGGAGGAAATCGGTTATCCGGTCGTGGTCAAGCCTGCGGATCTCGATGGCGGCGTTGCCGTCAGCGCGGATGTGCGTACCCCGGATGAAGTAAAGCTGGCCTTCGCCAATGCGCTCGCCACGTCCAGGAATGTCCTTGTCGAAAAACACATGCCGGGCCGGGATTACCGGGTGGCCGTGTACCGCGACGAGGTAATCTGGGCAGTGGAAAGACAGCCGGGCGGCGTCGTCGGCGATGGCCAGACGGATGTGGCGGGACTGATCGCACGCCTGAACAGCGATCCCCGGCGCATGGCGGCGCCCCACGCACCGCTCAAGCCGCTGCCGCTCGACGATGAGGCCCGGTTCCTGCTGGAACGGCATGATCTTACCGCCCAAAGTGTGCCTGCGGCGGGACAATTCGTCCGCCTTCGCCGCGCCGCCAATGTCGCCTCGGGCGGACTGCCGGTCGCGGTTTTCGACATTATCCATCCGGACAATGCACAGCTTGCGGTTCGCGCGGCCGCCGCCCTGGGACTGGACCTGGCCGGGATAGACTTGCTGATCCCCGATATTGCCCAATCATGGCTCGAATCCGGCGCATCGATCTGCGAGGTCAATGCCGGGCCGGACCTCGGCCAGACGACGGCAGCCCACCTTTACGGCCCGATCCTCGCCAGCCTGGTCAATGGCACTGGTCGTATCCCGATCATCCTGATTGTCGGCGCCGCGCCTGACAGCCTGCTCGACAGTCTGGTCGCGGAGGGTCTGAATCTGCCCGGCATCACCATCGGCTACCATGACCGGCGGGGTGTCCGCACTGGCAAGGAACGATTGACGCGGGGACCAGTGGACAATTTCATTGGCGGACGGATCCTGATCCGCGACCGGCGCGTCGGGGCAATCCTCATGCAGGTCAACGACGACAGCCTGCTCGAAAGCGGGCTGCCGTTCCCGCAATATGATTTGCTGGTCATCGCGGGTGAATATCTTGCAGCGGCAAAACCGGAGCGAGACCGGCCAGCCGCGGCGATCGCGGCCGATTTGATCCCCGCATTGCTACCTGCCTGTGATGGCAAAGTGGTGCAATTGACCGGGTCCGGGTTAGCACTGGGCCAGTTCAGGCAGATGACCAGAGCCAGCTGGGAAGGGCCGCGGGCCCCTGCGGAACTCAAAACCTTCTTGGTTTCGGAGATCAAGCGTCTTGCCAAGGGCCTGCAGGCGCCCCTCGAACAATCTACGTGATGGGCAATCGAACCGCCGTCGCGGATAAGTGCGCCTGGAGTGGCGATGATCGGTAAATCGATCTCCGTTTGCCCTCGACACAGCAGCAGAATGCAGGCCATGGGCAGGCGATGGCGAATGACGAAAAACGGCTGACCCGGCGGCGGTTCTACAAGGCCGAGCAGGAGGCGTCCTTTGCCGAGGCGCAGGATCATTCCACTGCCCAGACCCGCAGCCCATCCTACCTTCTCGCCTTCAGCGACAGCGACTTCCTGCTGCGCGAAGAGCTGCGGCCGGTGCGCTTTCAGCTGGAACTGCTCAAGACCGACCTTTTGCTCGATGAGGCGGAAATCGGCTCGACGCTGGTGGTTTATGGCTCGGCGCGCATTCCCTCGCCCGAACAGGCCGAAGCGCTGGTTGCCGCTGCGCCAACGCCGGAGCGGCGGGCCGTCGCCGAGCGGCTCGCGGGCAAGGCGAAATATTACGAGGAGGCGCGCAAGCTTGGCCACATCGCCGGCAGTTGCGCCATCGTCGAGAATGGCATGCGCCAGTTCGTCGTCTGCTCGGGCGGCGGACCGTCGATCATGGAAGCGGCCAACCGCGGCGCGGTCGAGGCCGGGGCCGACACCATCGGCCTCAATATCGTGTTGCCGCACGAGCAGGCGCCGAACTCCTATGTCACCCCCGAGCTGTCGTTTCAGTTCCACTATTTCGCCCTGCGCAAGATGCACTTCCTGCTCCGCGCGCGCGCGGTGGCGGTGTTCCCGGGTGGCTATGGCACGCTCGACGAGTTCATGGAGCTGCTGACGCTGATCCAGACCGGCAAGATGAAACCGATCCCGGTGCTATTGTTCGGAGCGGATTACTGGGGGCGGATCATCGATTTCCGCGAAATGGCGGCGGAAGGCGTGATCAATGCCGAGGATCTCGCGCTATTCACCCCCGTCGAGACGGCTGAGGAGGCCTGGGCGGAAATCGTGCGGTTTTACGATCTGGATAGCTGACGCGAAATCGCCGCCGCCAGCGCGATGGCGGCGGCCTAACCCGGCTCGCCCTCGCCGTGATCGGGCCAGCGTTCGAGGCGCCGCGCGCCGGAATCGAGGAACAGAGCCGGCAGCTTGCGCCACAGCAGCACCTTGTGGATGCAGGCATCGGCCAGCCGTTCGCGCCACGCCGCGACTGGCTTGCCCTGCCGCTCGAGCCAGGCGCGGTAGGGCAGGAAGTGGTCCGGCTCATCCTGGTGGACGATGCGGAATATCCGCGCCAGGACCGGATCGGCCATGATCACCCGGTTGTTCAGCAGCGCGGCGACCTGGGCAAGCCCCCGCTCCTCGGTCAGCACGATCACCCGGCACAGCCGCTCGAAGCCGCCGGGTTGGGCGAGCACTTCGTCGGTATCGAGCTCGTCTATACTGCAGCCGAAGGCGAAGCGGATGATCCGGTCGATCTGGCCGTAGGAGCTGTCGAGTGCCAGCGGCATCCGCCCCTGGCGTTCGAACCAGCGCTTGAACATCAGATAGTGCTTGCGCTCGTCCTGACGGTGATGGGCGATAGCGGCGATGAAGGTGGCATCATCCGGGCAATGCCGCCGCACCGCGGCCAGCACGCGGTCAAGCGAGGTGTAGCCGCGGTATTCGTTGTAGAGATAGATCGACGCGACGACGTCGAGATAGCGTGTCCGAAACGCCGCGCCGATCGTTGACTTGACTGCTTTCCCCTCCGCCGCTTTGGCGGTCACCCGGCCTGCCTACTTGGCCAGCTCGGCCTCAATCGCACCGACCAGCTCCGGGTCGTCAGGCGTGACTGCCGGCGAGAAGCGGGCGGCGACTTTGCCGTCCTTGCCGATCAGGAACTTCTCGAAGTTCCACAGCACTTCGGGATCCTCGGTCGGGGTCATGCCATGGCCGCGCAGCTTGTCGCGCCAGCCGGCGGCGTCGCCCTGCTTGCCGGGCATGGCTTCGGTGAGCGCGGCGTAGAGCGGCTGCTTGCCCGGCCCGGTAACGTCGGCCTTGCTGTAGAGCGGAAAGGAGACGCCATAGTTCGCCTTGCAGAACTCGGCGATTTCCTCGTGACTGCCGGGTTCCTGCGCGCCGAAATCATTGGCCGGGAATCCCAGCACTTCGAAGCCCTGGTCCTTCTTTTCGTTGTAAAGCTTTTCCAGCCCTTCATACTGCGGGGTGAGGCCGCATTTCGAGGCGACATTCACCACCAGCAGTACCTTGCCCTTGTGATTGGCCAGGCTATCGGAACCGCCGTCGATACGGGTGAGAGGGATTGCTGCGAGATCGGTCATGGTTTGTCTCCTGATTCCACGTAATGCGCGGTGGTTCTTGATTTCAGCCCATCGGCACTGATGCCGGGAGCCAGTTCAATAAGCTGGAACGGCGATTTATGGTCCGCCCTGGCGAAAACGGCAAGATCGGTGATGATCATATCGACCACGCCCACCCCGGTCAGCGGCAGAGTGCATTCGGGGATGAATTTGGCGCTGCCGTCCTTAGCGCAATGTTCCATGACGACAATGATCTTCTTGACCCCGGCGACCAGATCCATCGCCCCGCCCATACCCTTGACCATCTTGCCGGGGATCATCCAGTTGGCGATGTCGCCCTGCTGGGAAACTTCCATCGCGCCCAGCACGGTAAGGTCGATATGCCCGCCGCGGATCATCGCGAAGCTGGCGGCGCTGTCGAAATAGGAGGAATTCGGCAGTTCGCTGATGGTTTGCTTGCCGGCGTTGATCAGATCGGCGTCTTCCTCGCCTTCGAACGGGAACGGCCCGATACCCAGCATGCCGTTTTCCGATTGCAGGGTGACGGTGATGCCCTCGGGCACATGGTTCGCCACCAGCGTCGGGATGCCGATGCCAAGATTGACGTAGTAGCCGTCCTTGAGTTCGGCGGCGGCGCGGGCGGCCATCTGGTCGCGGGTCCAGCCCGTTGTGATATTATCCTGCTTGGTCATCAGCCGACTTCCGTGGTTCGCGTAGTGCGAAATTCGATCTTCTTGTCATAGGGCGCCCCGATGATCAGGCGCTGCACATAGACGCCAGGCAGGTGAATGCCCTCGGGATCGAGCTGGCCCACCTCGACCAGTTCCTCCACCTCGACCACGCAAACCCGCCCGCATTGCGCCGCCGGCACGTTGAAATTGCGCGCAGTCTTGCGGAACACGACATTGCCGGCGGTGTCGGCCTTCCACGCCTTGACCAGCGCCAGGTCGGCGACGATGCCGCGCTCAAGGATATAATCCTCATCGCCGAACTGCTTCACTTCCTTGCCCTCGGCCACCAGCGTGCCGACGCCGGTTTTGGTGTAGAAGCCGGGGATGCCGGCCCCGCCGGCGCGCATCCGTTCGGCCAGCGTGCCCTGCGGGCAGAATTCGACTTCCAGCTCTCCGGACAAATATTGCCGTTCGAACTCCTTGTTCTCACCGACATAGCTGGCGATCATCTTGCTGACCTGCCGGGTGCGCAGCAGCTTGCCGATGCCTTCATTGTCGATGCCGGCATTGTTGGACGCGAAGGTCAGGTTTTTGACGCCGCTGTCCTGCACCGCGCTCAGAAGCCGTTCGGGAATGCCGCACAGGCCAAAGCCGCCGCAAGCGACCAGCAGGCCATCCTTGAGCAACCCGTCGAGCGCGGCGGCGGCATTAGGGTAATGCTTGTTCATCGGGTCTCCGCGTGGGGCTTTTCAATTATGACGAGGATTACTTCAAAGCTCCCTTAGCGACTCCTGCGCGCTTGTCACCTTGCTTGCTGCGGAAGGGAAATGCCTGCCTGGATCGCCCGAAAATGTGTTATGGTATCACACGCTGTGATTGACTTCGATCGTGGCCTGCGGCGCCGGTTTGTGCACATGGCGCCGATCAGCGAATGGGAGACTGATCAATGCGTTCGATTCTGGTCTATGCCGATCGCTTGCCGGCGATGGCTCCCCGGCTCGAAACGGCCCTGTCGATCGCCCGGATGACCGGCGGTCATGTGACGGTGCTGGTCGATACGCCGGTAACCCGCTTCATCGCGATGGATCCTCTGGGGGGCTCCTATATCGCCTCGGAGGCGTTGCAGCAGGCGATTGCCGATGACGACGCGAGCGCCGATGCGATCGCGGCGCAGCTTGCCGGACAAGGGGTGCCCTTCGATCTCGTGCGCAGCGAATCCGAACCGGTCGACGCCCTCGCGTCGGCGGCGCGGCTGGCCGATCTCATTATCCTCTCGCGCTCCAGCGGCCTCGCCGGCGAATTGGCGCTGGTGGCGCGCACCCCGGTGCTGGTGCTGCCCGATGACGTCGGGCTGAAATTCCCGCTCGCCGCCGCCTGCATCGCCTGGGACGGCGGTAATGAGGCTGCGCTGGCGCTGCGCTTCGCGGTGCCGCTCCTGGCCATTTGCCATGACGTCCATCTGCTGACCGTCACGGAAAAGCCAGGCGGCTTCCCGCCAACCGAAGCGGCCAGCTACCTCTCGCGTCATGGGATCAAGGCCGAACTGAGCGAGCTGACCCGCACCGGGTCCACCGAAGAGACGCTCGCCGGCGCCGTCTCGCGCTTGGGCGGACAATTGCTGGTGATGGGCGCCTATGGCAAAAGCCGGATGCGGGAATATCTGTTCGGCGGGGTGACGCGGTTCTTTCTCGAACAGAATGCCGCGCTGCCGCTGTTGCTGGCGCATCGAGGGTTCG
>JAYVWX010000178.1:0-9693 GCA_043785715.1 Novosphingobium sp.
CGCTGGGCGGCGGCGGCCTGGCTGGCGCGGTGGGTGACCAACCCGGTGACGCCGGCCGCCTTGTCGAATTCGGCGCGGCGCGACAGCCCGGCGTCGACCACCACCGAGACCCCGTCGAGCGTCAGTGAGGTTTCGGCAATTGCCGTCGCCAGCACGATCCGGCGGCGGCCTTGCGCATCGCGCTTGATCGCGGCACGCTGCGCGGCGGGTTCGCACTGGCCGTGGAGCAGGAGCACCAAAGCCTGTGGCAGCCGCTCCGCCAGCCGCTCAGCCGTGCGATTGATCTCACCAACCCCGGGCAGAAAAGCGAGGATGTCGCCCTGTTCCTCGCGCCAGGCGATAAGAATGGCGGCGGCCATCGCATCGTCCAGGCGTAGTTCGGGCCGCGCGCCCAGCCAGCGGATCGTGAGAGAATGGGCCTTGCCCTCGCTCTCGATCACCGGGGCACCCCCAAGCAAATGCGCAAACCGCGCGCCGTCGATCGTCGCCGACATCACCAGCAGCCGCAAATCCTCGCGCAGCACCTGGCTGCTCTCGATGGCGAGCGCCAGCCCGAGGTCGCTATCGAGATGCCGCTCATGCGCCTCGTCGAACAGCACCGCGGAAACGCCGGCAAGTTCCGGGTCGGCGAGGATGGTGGCGACGAAGATCGCCTCGGTCATCACCAGCACGCGGGTTTTGGCCGAACGCTTGCTGTCGAGCCGGGTGAGATAGCCGACTGTCTCGCCCGCCCGCTCGCCCAGCAGTTCCGCCATGCGTTCAGCGGCGGCGCGGGCGGCAAGACGGCGCGGGCTGAGCAGGATCACGCTGCCGCTGCACCACGGCTGATCGAGCAGCGCCGGGGCGACCGCGGTGGTCTTGCCCGCGCCCGGAGGGGCGATGAGCACGGCGCCTGTCCGTTCGCGCAATGCGGCGAGGAGATCGGGCAGGACGGCGTGGATTGGGAGTTCGCTGGTCAATACCGCCGCGACACCACGAATTCCGCCGCCTCCGCCATCGCCGAGCGCGCTTCACCCGCGGGGAAGCCGGCAATCGCATCGATCGCCCGCCGGGCATAATGGCGCGCGCGCTCACGCGTGGCGCTGACCGTGTCGTGCCGGCTGATCAGCACCACCGCATGGGCAAGATCGTCGTCGCTGGTGCAGAAGCCGGCGATGGCGTCCTGCCAGAACACCCGTTCTTCCCCGCTGCCGCGAGCATAGGCAAGAATCACCGGCAGCGTCATCTTGCCGTCGCGGAAATCGTCGCCCTTGCCCTTGCCCATCTCACTGGCATCGGAATCATAGTCGATCGCATCGTCGACCAGCTGGAAGGCGATGCCGAGATTGCGGCCATATTCATCGAGCGCGCGTTCCTCCGCATCGCTGCGTTCAGCGACGACCGCAGCAATGCGGCAGGCGGCGGCGAACAGCGCGGCGGTCTTGGCGCCGATGATCGAGAGGTAGCGCTCCTCGCTGGTTTCGATATGGCGCTGGGCGGTGAGCTGATCGACCTCGCCCTCGGCGATCACGGCCGAGGCGTGGCTGAGGATGCGCAGCACCTTGAGGCTGCCATCCTCGACCATCAGTTCGAACGCCCGGCTGAACAGGAAATCGCCGACCAGCACAGTCGCCGGATTGCCGAAAACGATGTTGGCGGTTTCCTTGCCGCGCCGCAGGTCCGAGCCATCGACGACATCGTCATGGAGCAGCGTCGCGGTGTGGATGAATTCGACCGCCGCGGCGAGTTTGTGATGCCGCCCGCCGTGATAATCGCACAGCGCCGCGCTGGCGATGGTCAGCATTGGCCGCACCCGTTTGCCGCCGCCGGAAATGAGATGGCCGGCCAGCGCCGGGATGAGCGGGATTTCGCTCTGCATCCGCGCAAGGATCACGGCGTTGACGCTGTTCATGCCCGATGCGGTCAGCGCCATCATCGGCGCGAGCGAGGGTTCGGGTGCGCGGCTGCGCAGGGGGAGGATGTCGGCGCTCATTGTCCCGCCGCTTTGCCCGGCTAGGCGCGGAAGGCAAGTGCAAAGCGGGCAATGGCCTTACGCAATTTGTCATGCTAGCGCATGACCGATGAGCGACACCCCGCCCGCAACCGATCCTATACTCGCCGGCTACCGCGCCAGCATCGACAACATCGACGCCGCGCTGATCCACATGCTGGCGGAGCGGTTCCGCATCACCAAGGCGGTTGGCGCGTACAAAGCCGAGCACGCCCTTCCCGCTTCCGACCCGCCGCGCGAAGAACGCCAGATCGCCCGGCTGCGGGCGCTGGCGGCGGACGCCCAGCTCGACCCGGACTTTGGGGAAAAGTTCCTGCGGTTTATCATCGACGAGGTTATTAGGCATCATGAGCAGGCGCAGGGTGGGGGGTAATGGACTTCGGACCGCCCCTCGCTGTGCCAGATCGTCGTATCGCCCTGCTGATCGATGCTGACAATGTATCGCACGCAAAGATTTCGACGATTTTAGCCGAGCTTTCAAAATACGGTACTGCCAATATCCGACGCGCCTACGGTGACTGGGCCAATGCGAGACTCAAGGGCTGGAAAGAAAAACTCCACGAATTTGCAATCCGTCCAATCCAGCAGTTCAGTTATTCAACCGGCAAGAATGCAACCGACATCGCACTGGTTATCGATGCGATGGAATTGCTCTACACCCAAAAAATCGATGCATTCTGCCTTGCCTCCAGCGACTCCGACTTTACACCCCTAGTAATGCAATTGAAGGCTAACGGGCATGATGTTTATGGATTCGGTGAGCGAAAAACGCCTGACCCATTTGTAAATGCTTGCACCACGTTCCTCTATCTCGACAGTGGCGACGAGGGGGCATCGCCCTCAATTGCCGTTATATCCAATGGAATTACTAAATCTGCAGCGAAATCCGGAACAAATTCTGATGCGGCTGCGGGAGTCACAGCCAAGAAGCTTTTATGCCAAAACACAAAACTTGTCAGTGTCCTTCGCGGAGCGGTCGAAGCTTCAGCGCGGGACGATGGCTGGGCCTTACTGTCGACTGCCGGCAGTGCAGCCAAGCGACAAGCCCCGATCGATCCGCGTAACTTTGGTGTAAGGAACTTCCCCGCCTTGTTCGAAGCAACAGGGCTGTTCAAGATATTCAAAGTCGAAGGTGGGCAAAGTTATGTTTCCGACAAGCGCAATAAGGATTGCACCCCTAGCCCCGACCGGTAACTAACTGGCCACCCGGGGCAGCCGCAGCTTAACCAGCAGCCCGCCCAAATCCTCGCTCTCGTCCAGCTCCACCGTCCCACCATAAATTTCCGCGACGTCGCGCACAATTGCCAACCCCAGCCCCGTCCCCGGCTTGCCGGTGTCCAGCCTGGCGCCGCGGTCGAAGATGCGGGGGCGTTCTTGTTCGGGGATGCCGAGGCCGTCGTCCTCGACCCAGATTTCGCACCAGCCGGGCTCTCGCGGCGCGGAATCAACCGTCACAAACACACTGCCGCCGCCGTATTTCGCCGCGTTCTCGATCAGATTACCGAGGATTTCGTCGAGGTCCTGCCGCTCGATGGCGACTTCGACCTGCCGGTTGCCGTCGAGGTCGAACCTTGTGTCCGGGTATAGCCGGGTCACCGCGCGCAGCACCGCCTCGACGCTGTCCCACACCGATGCCCGCGACAGCCCCGCCGCCCGCCGCCCCACCGCCCGCGCCCGCGCTAGATGGTGATCGACCTGACGGCGCATCACCGCCGCCTCGCGGATCACGGTGTCCGGCAGGTTGGGCGCGTGGGCGGTAGCGGCGTTCATCACCACGGTGAGCGGGGTCTTGAGCGCATGGGCGAGGTTGCCGGCATGGGTGCGCGCCTCTTCGGCCTGGCGCTCGGTATGGGCGAGCAGCGCGTTGAGTTCCTCGACCATCGGCTGGACTTCGAGCGGCAGCGGCTCAGTTACCCGGTTGGTGCCGGTGGTGCGCATCTGCTTGATCGCCCGGCGGACGCGGCGCAGCGGATGCAGGCCGTACCAGGTCTGTAGCCCGGCCATCACCAGCAGGCCGAAGCCGAGGATCAGGAAACTGTAGAGCAAAATCGCACGCGTCTGCCGGATCTGGGTATCAAGCTCCTCGCGGCTTATGGCCACGGTAAACCGCCAATGGGTTTCGCTGCCGGGCAGAATGATCGAGCGCTCGGTCACCCGCAGCGGCTCGCCAGGAAACTGTTCGCTGTCATAGACTTGCGGTTCGCTGTCAAACCGGGTGCTGCGCACCCGCAGGCTGCGGTCCCACAGCGAGCGCGAGGCGAAGTCATCGTGGCCGCGCGCGCGGATTTGCCAGTAGAGCCCGCTGTTGGGCTCAAGAAAACGCTGGTCGCCCAAGGGGCGGTTGAGGAAGATCTCGCCGTCCGGTCCGATCTCGGCCGAACCGACCATGCCGGTCAGAATATAGCCGAGCTGGTCGTCGAAACTGCGGGTGATCAGCGCAGTCAGCGTGCGGTCGAGCGTCACGCCGCCGACCAGCAGCAGGATGGTGATCCAGCCCGCCGCGATCAGCATGATCCGGGTTGACAGCGAGCCGGTGTGCGCCGGCCGGCCCGCAGCGACCGCTACCGGCGCGTCGGACGCTCCTCCGCGATCAGCCGCGGCCGACAGCGGCCGGATCGTCGAGGCTGTAGCCGAGGCCGCGGATCGTGGTGATGACATCGGCGCCCAGCTTTTTCCTGATGCGGGTCACGAAAACTTCGATCGTATTGGAATCGCGGTCGAAATCCTGATCGTAGATATGTTCGATCAGCTCGGTGCGGCTGACCACCTTGCCCTTGTGATGGAGCAGATAGGACAGCAGCTTATATTCCTGCGCAGTCAGCTTGACCGGCTCGCCATCGAGCGTGACCCGGCCCGAACGGGTATCCAGCCGCACGTCGCCAGCGATCAGTTCCGACGAGGTATTGCCCGAGGCGCGGCGGATCAGCGCCCGCAACCGGGCGATCAGCTCCTCGGTCTGGAACGGCTTGGCGAGGTAATCGTCGGCGCCGGCATCGAGCCCGGCCACCTTGTCGGACCAGCTGTCGCGCGCGGTCAGCACCAGCACGGGGAACTTGCGGCCTTCCTTGCGCCACATGCCGAGTACCGTCAGCCCGTCGATTTCCGGCAAGCCCAGGTCAAGCACCACCGCGTCATAATCCTCAGTCTGCCCGAGAAAATGGCCATCTTCGCCGTCCATTGACAGATCGACCGCATAGCCATTCTGTTCGAGCGTCGATTTGAGCTGCTTGCCGAGAGTGGGTTCATCCTCGACGATCAGGATGCGCATGCGGTGTTTTCCCTTTGCCGTGCGGATTCAAATGGGGCGAAAGCCCCCCAGCGTCAAGCAAGCCGGGAGAAACAGCGTTTCCGGTCAGCGCTTGTGGCCGATCAAGGCGCCGGAGCGCGCATCGATATCGACAAACACCACGCGGCCATCGCGGATGAATTTGAGCCGGTAGGCCATTGCGGTCGGATCGTATTCAGGGCCGAGATACTGCATGCCCTTCATCACCGGCAGCACCTGCCGCTCGATCTCCCGCAGGCTGCGGACATTTCCGGCGCGCATATCCTTGCGCACCTGTCCCTGCTCTCCCACGGGCTGGGCGGTGGCCGGCAGTGTCATCGACCCGAGAGAAAGTCCGGCAGCAATCCAGGTAAAGGCGGAAATCGGTTTCATGGCAGGAACTGGCCTAGGCGCGCGGCTTTGAACAACCGGTGAATGGCGGTGGCGAGCCGGCTCAACGGGTCATCTCGTATTTTACGGTAAGCGTTACGGAAATGCCGACCTGTCCAGGCTCGATTGGCGTCACCTTCTCCGATGACACCGCGGTTACCACGATCGCGCCGTCGACCTGCCCCATCATCCTCGATGCGGCGTAAGTCTCGGAAAGCTCGAGGAGGCGCTCGCCGCTGTACCCTGCCAGCCCGGCCAGCTCTTTGGCGCGGGCCTGGGCGCTGGCAAACGCCGCCTTGCGCGCTTCGGCCTGCGCCGATGCCGGATTTTCCACCTGGAAATTCGGTCCCGAGAAATTATTTGCCCCCGCGACGATCAGGGCATCGAGCGTCGGCCCGATATTGCCGATCTTGCGCAGGGTGACATTGACCTGGTTGGTCACATCGTAGCCCAGGAAGCGCGGCGGCGTACGATCGTTGGAATAGCTGAATTGCGGGCTGAGGTTGAAATTGGACGTCTGGATATCGTTTGCCGCAAGGCCAAGCTGGCGCAGCCGCGAAATTATCGCGGTCATCCGCGTGGCATTGTCGCGCGCCGCGGCGTCGGCGGTCATCGCCCGCGTGGTCACGCCAGCGCTGACAATTGCGAGGTCTGGCTTCGCCTTGACGGTCTCGCTGACCGTCAGTTCGATAACGGGGCCCTGGACCGCGATCTGGATTTCGGCTGCTTGGGCAGGAAGCGCGCCGGCAAATAGAATAGAGACAGCAATCAGGGGGCGCAAAATGGGCATCGCTGGACCTTTCGTGGCATTGGGCGACGGCATGGCGCATTGGCACTTGCCGCGCGGTGAATAAAGGTTTCCGCTCGCCGCGCTTGTCAACAAGCCGTGCTGGCCGCTAGGGCGCGGGCCATGGCGGCAGCACCAATACTCGGCTGGGAGGGCCTCGGCCTGATCCAGGGATCCGGCTGGCTGTTCCAGGACCTCGGTCTCAACATCGGCCCCCGCGACCGGCTGGCGCTGATCGGCCGCAACGGCGCTGGCAAGACCACGCTGCTGCGCCTGATTGCCGGCGAGATCGAAGCCGACCGGGGCAAGCGGTCGGTCCAGCCGGGAACCAGGATTGTCATTATCGAGCAGGATCCGTTCTTCACCGGCTATGCCACGCTGATGGACTTCGCCCTCTCCGGCCTCGACGCCCCGCCGCGGCATGAGGTGGAGGCCATCGCCGACCAGCTTGGCATCGACCTGTCCCGCGATGCGGCCAGCGCCTCGGGCGGCGAACGGAGGCGCGCGGCGCTGGCCCGCGCGCTCGCCGCCCAGCCCGACCTGCTGCTGCTCGACGAGCCGACCAACCACCTCGACCTTGCCGCGATCGGCTGGCTGGAAGACTGGCTCTCACGTTACAAGGGCGCCTTCGTCGCGATCAGCCACGACCGCACCTTCCTCACCCGGCTGACCCGGGCGACGCTGTGGCTCGATCGCGGCTCGCTGCGCCGCAAGGAAGTCGGCTTCGGCGGCTACGAGGTGTGGGAGGATCAGGTTTACGCCGAGGAGGCGCGCTCAGCCGACAGGCTCGATGCGAAGCTCAAGCTTGAGGCGCATTGGCTCGAACGCGGCGTCACCGCGCGGCGCAAGCGCAACCAGGGCCGGCTGGAAAAGCTGTATGAAATGCGCGCCCAGCGCGCGGCGATGCTCAATCCCACCGGCACCGCCAAGCTCAAGCTCGCCAGCGATGATGTGAAGACCAAGGCGGTGATTGTCGCCGACCAGGTTGCCAAGCGATTCCCCATCGCGGGGCAGGATCGCACCATCATCCGCGACTTCACCCTGCGCATCCAGCGCGGCGACCGCATCGGCGTGGTCGGCGCCAATGGTTCCGGAAAAACCACGCTGCTGAAGCTGCTCACCGGCGAACTGGAGCCGGATGAGGGCACGGTGACGCTGGCCAAAACTCTCCACGGCGTGATGATCGACCAACAGCGCAGCCTGCTGACGCCCGACAAGCGGGTGCGCGATGTGCTCGCTGAGGGCGGCGACTGGATCGATGTGCGCGGGGTGCGCAAGCACATCCAGGGCTATCTCAAGGATTTTCTGTTCGACCCCGGAATGGTCGATGTCAAAGTCGGCACACTCTCGGGCGGCGAGCAGTCGCGGTTGCTGCTGGCGCGCGAGTTTGCCCGGCGCTCCAACCTGCTGGTGCTCGACGAGCCGACCAACGACCTCGATCTCGAAACGCTCGACCTGCTGCAGGAAGTCATCGCCGATTACGACGGCACTGTGCTCATCGTCAGCCACGACCGCGACTTCCTCGACCGCACGGTGACCGTGACGCTGGGGCTCGATGGTTCGGGCCGGGTGGATATTGTTGCCGGGGGCTATGCCGATTGGGAGAAGCAGCGGCAAACGCGGCCGTCTTCATCCGCCCGTGCCGAGCGAAACCGGGACACCGCAGCGCCCCTTCCCCCGGCGGCTGCGCGCAAAGGCAAACTCACCTACAAGGACCAACGCGACTACGAGTTGCTGCCGACGCGGATCGAAGAACTCGATGCGGCGATTGCCCGCGACGAAGTTACGCTGCACGACGCCACCCTCTACACCCGTGACCCGGCCAAATTCGCGGTGCTGAGCGATGCCGTGGCCAAGGCGCGGGCAGCGAAGCACGCGGCGGAGGAGCGCTGGCTGGAACTTGCGGAGATGGTCGAGGGTTAAGTTACTCGATCAGCACTTAGCAAGCGTCGCCGTGAGATATTGGCGAGCCAATCACGTGAAGGCGATCGCCAACTCGGCATCGGGCATGATCAGCCGGTACCGATCGGCAAGAGCGTACTGCGGTCCCCCGCATGCGGTGATCCAGCGTCCACCCGTGCAACAACACCACCGGTGGGCCAGCGCCGGCCGTGACAACATTCAGGGTGCCGCCCTCCACTTCAAGACCGGCACAGACAGACTGAGCTTGGCTGCCCGCAGGAGGAACCGCCGGTAGCTCCACCGGCTCAGTGTGACGCTTCGAACAAATGCGGCCGGACATCGTTGTTGGGTCTATGATCCCCGGCCAGCCAGCGCTCGAGTTCGGTGTGCGCATCCTTGAGGCGGATGGCGTTGATCTGGCCGGCATGCTCGGCATCGAGGGTGAATTCGACAATCATCCCATCGGGATCGTTGACATAGACCGAGCGGCAGTAGCCATGTTCAAGCACATAGGTGCGGGGTGGCTTGATGCCGGCGGCGGCAATGCGCCGAACCATCTCGTCTTGAACCGCCCGATCTACGTTCAGCGCGATATGGCGGAACGGACTGGGCGGCAGATCGGGGCCGAATTCGGCCTGATCCCGGGGGTCGGCGAACTGAAAGAACGCCAGCGCACCGCCATCGCCGATGCCAAAAAAGCAATGAGCGTAGGTCCGCACCGAGCCAAACAATTCCTCTTGCTCGCACCATGTGGCGAGCAGCGGGAAGCCCAGGACAGCTTCATAAAAGTGGCGGGTTGCCTCAAGGTCTTTGACCACATAGGCGGTGTGATGCAGGCGGCTGGGAAGTGCTGATGCCATAGCTGCGTTCCTTTCACTGCGTAACGTTGCATACCGAAGGGCGAGGCTTGTTGCCCTCTTACCTGAGATAGCTTCAGCGGCCAAGGCAATCGCATTTGGGTGAGAGTTGGAGGCAGACTCTATCCCCCTCCCGCTTGCGGGAGGGGTTAGGGGTGGGTCAGTCATGGAAATTGAACTGGTTTTCGCCATTTTACGACGAACCCACCCCCAGCCCCTCCCGCAAGCGGGAGGGGAGAAGGCGGCAAATTCACCAAATGCGATTGCCCTGTTCAGCGACTGCAATAGGCTCGCCAGCCTCCCAGAGCGGTAATATCCTCGGCTCCGGCGAGCGCGCGCGGTTCGGCGACGAAGCCCTTGACGCTCGATCCGTCGGCCAGGGTGACTGTGCCAATGGCGAGCGGCGGCGGCACATCCGCGACGAAGCTGCCAAAAGCGGCGACGTCGAGGTCGTAGACTTCCACCTTGATCGCAGCGCCGCTCTCGTCATGGAGGAGCGCGG
>JAYVWX010000179.1:0-2819 GCA_043785715.1 Novosphingobium sp.
CTCTCATCATCGCCGGCATTGATGTCCTTCTGGTTGATGAAGGTGTCGATGGCGACGGCGGTCTTGCCGGTCTGGCGGTCGCCGATGATCAGTTCGCGCTGGCCGCGGCCGATCGGGACCAGCGCATCGATCGCCTTGAGCCCGGTCTGCACCGGCTCATTCACCGATTTGCGCGGAATGATGCCCGGCGCTTTCTTCTCGACCCGCATGCGCTGGTCGGAAACGATCGGCCCCTTGCCATCGATCGGATTGCCGAGGCCATCGACCACGCGGCCGAGCAGGCCCTTGCCCACGGGAACGTCCACAATCGTGCCGGTCCGCTTGACGACATCGCCTTCCTTGATCTCGGAATCCGAGCCGAAGATGACGACGCCGACATTATCGGCCTCGAGGTTGAGCGCCATGCCCTTAACCCCGTTCGAAAATTCCACCATCTCGCCCGCCTGGACGTTGTCGAGCCCGTGGATGCGGGCGATGCCGTCACCGACCGAGAGTACCGATCCGACTTCCGTGACCTGGGCCTCGGTGCCGAAATTGGCGATCTGGTCCTTGATGACCTTCGAGATTTCTGCGGCGCGGATTTCCATGTTCAGCCTTTCATCGCAGCTGCGAGTGAATTGAGTCGGGTACGAATGGACGAATCGATCTGGCGGCTGCCGATGCGGACAACCAGCCCGCCGAGGATTTCGGGATCGACCGAAGCCTTGATCTTCACATCGCGGCCCTCGCGCGCCTTCAGCTTCTCGGTGAGCAGCCGGAACTGGTCATCGTCGAGCGGATGGGCGCTGGTAACCTCGGCGGTCACTTCGCCGCGCGCGGCGGCGGCAATGGTGGCGAAGGCACGGATAATGTTCGGCAGAGCGGAGAGACGGCCGTTGGCGGCGAGCACGCCGAGGAATTTGCGGGTCAGTTCAGACAGGCCGAGCACCCCGGCGACCGCTTCGATCGCCTTGGCGGAGGCGGTGCGGCCAACCTGCGGATTGCGAATCAGCGCGGCAAGATCGGGTGCCTGCGCCAGCGCATCGCCCAGCGTGTCGAGGTCGGTCTCGACCGCGGTCACAGACTTCTTGTCGGACGCCAGCTCATAGAGTGCCGAGGCGTAGCGCCCTTGCAGACTGGCTGTAATGCCGCCGGAATTCTCCACGCGCGTCAATTCCCTCATACCGGATGAGCCGGCGGGACGGATGCGGCACCAAAAGGCGCCACGCCCCGCAGACGGGGGCGCGCCTAGCAACGATTGTCCGGCGATGCAAGGCGGGGGTGGATGGCTTATGCAACTTCGGGCGCCCCGTGCAGCAATGCGGGTTTGACCGCAAGCGGCGGGAAGCAGTTAGTGAAAATCCGGGCCATGGCTTGCCAAGCCGAGGAGCCATGCCATGAATGTAGCTATCATGCCCCAAGCCGAATTGAACGATGAAACACGCTGGCTGATCGCGCTCGCCAAGGATCGGCGCTTTGATGGCGCATTCGTCACCGGGGTGCATTCGACCGGGATCTACTGCCGTCCCTCCTGCCCGGCGCGGCCGCCCAAACGGGAGAACGTCTCGTTTTATGCAGGCCCGGCGGAGGCCGAGGCGGCGGGATTACGGGCGTGCCTGCGCTGCGCTCCAGATGCGGTGGCCCGTGATGAGGCGGCAGTCGCGGGAGCTATCAGGGTGTTGCGCACGGCTAACGGTCCGTTACAGCTCGAAGGGCTGGCGGCGGCGGCGGGATATTCGCCGGCGCACTTCCAGCGCCTGTTCAAACGCGCAGTCGGCTTGTCTCCCGCTGCCTACGCCCGTGCGTTGCGAAACGAACGCGCCGCCGAGGCGCTGAGTACGGGCGGGCGGGTGACCGACGCCGCCTATGACGCCGGATTCAACGCGCCCTCGCGGTTTTATGCGGCGAGCGGCGAGCGGCTTGGCATGGCGCCATCGGCATGGCGCGATGGGGGCGAAGGGGTAACCATCCGTTGGGCGGTGGTGGCGACCAGCCTTGGCGCAATGCTGGTGGCGGCGACGGCGAAGGGCGTGTGCCGGGTATCGTTCAACGAAGGGTGCGCGGAGTTGGTCAGGCGCTTCCCCCATGCCGAATTGCTTGAAGGGGGTGAGGAATTTGCCCAGTTGCTGGCCGAGGTGATCGCCGCGGTTGAACAACCGGGCGATTCGTCCTGCATTCCGATCGATGTCCAGGGCACCGCATTCCAGGAAGCGGTCTGGCGCGAGCTACGGCGCATCCCCCCGGGCGAAACCCGTAGCTATGCGCAGATTGCCACCGCCGTGGGCAAGCCAGGCGCTGTTCGCGCGGCGGGCAGCGCCAATGGGGCGAACAATATCGCGGTGCTGACCCCCTGCCACCGGGTAATCCGTTCGGACGGCTCGCTTGGTGGCTATGCCTATGGGCTGGCGATCAAGCGGGCGCTGCTGGAGCGCGAGCGGACGGGCTGCTGAGGCCGGGGGGTGGCGCCCCGGGAGCTGGCCCCGGGGCGCCCGACCGTTAACGGCAGCGCACGTCGCTGTTCTGGCTGACCGACTTGCCGAGCAGCGCGCCAAGCGCACCGCCGATCAGGGTGCCGGCAACGCGGTTGTGGCCGCCATCGATCACATTGCCAAGCACAGCTCCACCGACCCCGCCGATGATCAACCCGGTGGTGCCGTCGTTGCGCTTGCAATAGTAGCGGCCATCCGATCCGCGATAGACCTCATCGTCAGGCCCAAGCCGCCGTTCGGTATAACGGGGTTCGTCGCGATAGTAACGTGCG
Source organism: Novosphingobium sp. (assembly GCA_043785715.1). Classification (GTDB taxonomy): domain Bacteria; phylum Pseudomonadota; class Alphaproteobacteria; order Sphingomonadales; family Sphingomonadaceae; genus Novosphingobium. Next base: position 2,741 of record JAYVWX010000179.1, read on the forward strand.
GCATCGTAGTCGGTGGCAAAGCGGTCGCGGTCGCCCGGACGATCGTAGCCGCCGGAACGGTCATAGCCGCCCTGACCTT
>JAYVWX010000180.1:0-2940 GCA_043785715.1 Novosphingobium sp.
GCGATCTGCTCGGCGGTGCCGATGAAGGGACAGCCGCCATAGCCACCCTTGAGATGGCCCTTGAAGCTCTGCCACTGGTCTGCGGTATAGATCTGCGCATTGACGCCGAGATGGTAGGCTGCCGCTTCGGCCGCCTCGTCATTGCCGCATTCCTCGGTAATGTAGCGGAAATAGCGTTGCGCCTCGGCCTCGGTCTCGCGCTGGATCACATAGCCATGGGTCCAGATCTGGATGTCCCGGTTCCTGGCTCGTGACATCGTCCGGTATTTGTCGAAATGCGACTTGCAGTTCTCCGGGTGATCGACATCCGCGACCAGCGCGAACGCGACGTCGCAATTGGCTGCCACGAATTCCTGGCCCCGTCCCGAGCCGCCGGCATTGATGGTCGGCATGGTCGGGCGCTGGAATGGCTTCGGGCTTGCCACCGCCTGGTCGATCTTGAAATACTTGCCATGGTAGTCGAACGGCTCGTCGCGGGTCCACAGGCCGCGGACGATATCGAACCATTCCTGGGCGTAGTCATAGCGCAAATCATGCGGCAGGGTCGGGGCGCCGAACATCTCGAGTTCCGGGAGGAACCAGCCGCAGACGATGTTCAGGATTGCCCGGCCATTGCTGATGTGATCGACCGTCACGGCCTGCTTGGCGGCGAAGATTGGATGGGTGACCTGGACGTGGGAGGTCATCGCGATCGTAATGTAGTCCGTCGCCCCCGCGATCCCCGCGGCCCAGGTATAGGTCTCGAAATTCTTGCCCTCGAAATTGGTCGGGCCGCCCAGGCCGAGCCAACGGGAGATCGGCACCAGCAGTTCATACCCTGCGCGATCCGCTGCGACGGCGATCGCCCGGGTCGCCGGCCAGGAAAGCTTGAGCCGCTCTTCCGCCGTGGTCATGGTGGCACCGCTGTCGCAGTTCAGGCCGAATATTCCGAGCTTGAACTTGTTATCGTTGAAGATGGCGCTGGACGAACTCCGATCGACCGACTCACATACTGCATTATTCATTTTAACTCTCCAATTTCTTTATTTTACTGATTTTTTTTGGAATTATGGTGCCACTTTACTAAATACACCAACTACCCATCCCGTTACTTATGGCGCGACTCCTGCGGCTGGTGCTTCCCGGAATTCCCTATAATGTCACCCAGCGGGAATTACGGTGATGGTGTGGGCGGCGCTCTGTTGAGGGTTTGATTCGGGTGAGCCCGATCGTCCATGGTGTGATTGTCGAAGATCCACCAGAGGAGCACCATCCACATGAGCAAGGTAATTGCGTAATTGGTAGCCAGCGGCTGCTGCGTTATCTTGCGCAGGTGCGGAATGGTTCAGCCCGGGCTGGACAGGAACAGCAGCGGATCGAGCCGCGCATTGCGCCAGCGCAGACCCCAGTGGAGATGCGGACCGGTGGCCCGTCCGGTCATGCCGACTTGGGCGACCGGCTGGCCTTGCCGCACCGCATCGCCCGCTTGCACCATGTGCGCCGAACAGTGGAGGAAGGCGCTGTTCAGGCCCATGCCGTGATCGAGCAGGAGCAGCCGGCCTTCGAGCGTGAACGGACTGTTGGCCGCGAGCACGACCACGCCATCGGCGGGCGCGCGAATCTGAGTGCCGGTGCCGGCGGCAATATCCATCCCGGTGTGATAGGCACCCGGCGCGCCGCGATAGATCCGCTGCGACCCGAACCGGCCGGACAAGCGCCCGGGGGCCGGGCGGATCATCGGCTGACGCCAGCCTTCCGCCCCGGTTACCTGCGCGCGGGCGGCGGCGATCTGCGCCAGTTCCGCGGCACGGATGCGCTGGAACACCTCGTCAGGCAGCGATGGCGGGCGCAGCGGTGCGTCGATCCGTTCGATCGGCCAGCTGCGCGGGGTGATGGTGAGGGGCAGCATGGTCAGCCAGCCGTTTGGCCTGCGCCCCGTCAGCTTCGCCGCGGCGGGTGCGTCACGATCGAACGCGATGAAGAAGAACCCGCGCTCGTCCTTCGCTACCGACCGACTGTCGAGGTCGAGCGCCAGATCAATGCCGGCCTGCCCCCGCGCCCACCCCCCTTGAGTCAACCGCTGGGCCAGCAGCGCGATCGGCGGTGTAACGATGGTCATGGCGCCAGCCGGGCGGCCTGTACCCGTCACACCGGCAACGACCGCGCTGCCCGCGCCGGACAGAACGTGGCGGCGGGTGAGGTTCATCCCCCAGCAGGCTCAGTCTTCGCCCAGCAGGCGCTTGGTCGCGAGTTCGGGGGTGGCGTACGCTTCCTGTCGTTCCACGCTCCAGTAGCGCAGTGTTTCGAGCGAGATCGGCTTGCCGCTGACCGCACAGGCCACGAAGTGACCGGGTGAGACGATGCGAAAGCCGTTGGCTTCGAAGTGGAGTACGGCGGGGCGATCGGAGGCAGACATCAGCATGGCGGGCATTCTAGCACCGCCGCGCCGTCAGAACAAATCGCCCTGTGTGGTGCCGGTCGCGCCTGCGTTGCGCTTTGCCGCCGCGCGGGGGCCGCGCCCCTCCGCCGGGGCGACCTGCAGCGTGCCGTCATGGAATTCGAGCGTCAGCGCCGCCAGCCCCGCCGCCGCCGCCTGCCCCGACACGACATGGCCATCCGGCCCGGTCACCAGCGCATAACCGCGCTGCAACGGCGCCTTGGGGTCAAGCTGCACCCGCAGCCGCTCCAGCGCCGCGATCCGGGTGCGCTCGTGCGCGATCCGGCGCTTCAGATCGTCCGGCCGCAGGCGGACCGTATCGAGCCGCTGCCGGGCATGGCGCAATTGCGCGGCGAGCAACGGCGCCGACAGTCGCCCGGCTTGCCGTTGCAGCACGGTTCGCGCCACCACGATCCGGTCAGACAACCCGCGCCGCAGCCGTTCGGACAGCTCGTCCAACTGCTGGACCTTCGCGCTGAGCAGCGCTTCAGGCCGGGGCAGACGCTGCACCCGCCCCTCCAGCC
>JAYVWX010000181.1:0-4958 GCA_043785715.1 Novosphingobium sp.
CGCCCTTCAGAACTGAGCGCCCGGACTTTCATGTACATGCTCGCCCTGTCGCGGATCACGCCGGAAAGATTGCCGAGTATTTCGGCCAGATTGCCACCCGTCTCGTTCTGCAGCGACAGCGAAGTGACGAACATGCGGATATCGTCAAGATCCCAGCGCTCCGCCATTCCCGCCAGAGCGTCGGTCATGTTTGCCCCGTAGGCGACCTCATCGGCCACCAGCCCGAATTCGCTGCCGAGGGGATCCTCCATTTCGGTGGTGAGCAGGTCGATTGCCGAAGCGACCGGATGTCCGGCGCGCAGGGCCCGGGTGAAAATGTCCAGTGCAACCGGGAACTGTTCTTCCATCCGCTTGCGCCGCTTTTCCGCCAAGCGGCTGATCAGCAGGACCGGCATGACAAAAGCGGCAGCGCCGGCGATGGCGGTGATGAATTCGATCACTCCGATTGTGATCCGGAATTTAGCGGACCAGGCAAACAGCAGGATCATGCTGGTCAATCCCGCGAAGGCAAGCGAACTGAGCACAACTACGCTGCGCGGCTCCATTCGGATGGCCGACATGCGCACGATCCGTTGGAAGCGAAAGTAGGCGCGCTGCAACGGGCCCGCATTTTCAGGCAAACGGTCGGGAGCATTCTTGCGCAGGATGCTGGCGACATCCTCGGCTGACAGGCCTGATCGCAGCAGCGCCAGGCGCCGGTTAACCGATCGTCCCTCGGAGCGGCGGCCTAGATAGGAGCCAAGTACAAGCTGCGTTACCAGAAAGATCGACGCGAATACGGCGATCAAGGCGACCAGCCGGATGAAGATCGGGATCATCCGCCGATCCTCACACCAGGGCGGAACAATTCAGCGGGCAGGTGAATGCCGTGCATTTCTAGCTGTGCGGAGAATTTCGGCCGGATCCCGGTCGCTTCAAAATGGCCAAGCACAGTGTTGTGCTGATCGCGTCCGGTCATCTTGTAGCGCCAGATTTCCTGCATGGTGATAGTGTCGCCTTCCATGCCGGTAAGCTCGGACAGGCTCAGCAGCTTGCGCTTACCGTCGCTCAACCGGCCAATCTGAATGACAATGTTGATCGCGGAGGCGATTTGGCCGCGTGCCGAGCGCGGCGCGATGTCGATCCCGCTCATGCCGATCATCTGTTCGATGCGCGAGAGGGCATCGCGCGGGCTATTGGCGTGCACCGTCGTCATCGAGCCATCATGACCGGTGTTCATTGCCTGCAGCATGTCAAAGGCTTCACCCGAACGGCATTCGCCCAGAATAATGCGGTCCGGCCGCATCCGCAGGGCGTTCTTGACGAGATCCCGCTGGGTCACCTCGCCCCTGCCTTCGATATTGGGCGGCCTGGTTTCCAGCCGCGCAACATGCTCCTGCTGCAGCTGCAATTCCGCAGAATCCTCGATCGTCACAATGCGCTCGCGCTCGTCGATATAACTCGACAGCGCGTTGAGCATGGTCGTTTTTCCCGACCCGGTGCCGCCCGAAATTATGAGGTTGAGCCGGGCTTTGACCACGGCCTTGAGGATATCCGCGACCGGTTCGGGGATACTCCCGATTTCAATCATGCGCGCCATGCTGATCGGGAGCTTGGCGAATTTCCGGATCGAGAGCAGCGATCCATCGATTGCCAGCGGCGCAACGATCGCATTGACGCGCGAACCATCCGCGAGACGGGCATCGACGAAGGGCGACGACTCATCGACCCGGCGGCCAACGGCGCTGACGATCTTCTGGATGATCCGCAGCAAGTGCTTTTCATCCTGGAACCGGGTTGCAACACGCTCGAGCAGGCCCCTGCGCTCCACGAAAACCGTATCGTGGCCATTGACCAGAATGTCGGTAATGGTCTCGTCCTGAAGCAGTGGCTCGAGCGGTCCGAGGCCTAGCAATTCGTCCAGCACATCCTCGACCAGCCTGAGGCGTTCGGCCTTGTTGAGCACGGCGCCATCCGCCTCAAGCAGCTCGACGACGACTTCGGTAACTTCCGCCTCGATTTTGTCGCGCGGCAATTTGTCGAGCATCGACAGGTTCAGGCGTTCCAGCAACTGCCGGTGCACGCGAACCTTAAGGTCGAGCAGGCGAGGGGATCGCGCTTCATTGGCGGCAATAAAATCGCGCGTGGCGGGTTCGGCAAGCGATGCCGCCTCGACTGACTCCATACTGTCGGAACTGCGCTTGATTTGCCAGCTCATCGGCCAGAACCTTGCAACCAGCGCGCGTTCAGTTGCTCGGCGATCTTGCAGATATCCGCATGGAACCGGCTTTTGCGCTGGAGCTGTTGCACCAGCATACCCTGATCCTGCGCTGAGCCGACCAGCGGCTCTTCGAGCGACACGCTGCCAAGCACCGTATGTCCCAATGTCTGGGCCACGTCATCGATATCAATCGTGCGGAACAGACGCCGCTGTACCCGGTTGACCACCACCGCGATATTGTCCGCTTCGATCCCGACCGACACGAACAGATCGAGCCGGCGCTTGGCCTGGCGCAGGCTGGCGACCGAAAGCTCCACCACCATCAGCACCATGTCGGCAGCTGAAACCGCGGACAGCGTCCAATTGGTCCAGTTCGCCGGCAAATCGAGGATCACGCAGCCATAGTGCCGCCGCAACATGTCGAGAACCCCGAGCAGGCGATCGGTATCTACCGATTCAAGGGGCAGAATGCCGTCCGGCGCCGCGAACACGGCGACATTTTCGGCCGCCTGGCGGGCAACCGAACGGATCAAATCGTCATCCAGCCGGCCTTCCGCCGAGAGCAGGTCGGAAATCGATCCGCGACCGGCGCCCGACATGAAATCCGCGACACTGCCGAATTGCAGATCGAGATCGACAATCGCCACGCCGCGACTCCCGGAGGTCAAGCGCCCCAGTTCGGCGGCAAGATGGGTCGCAATCGAGGTCGCGCCGCAACCGCCGATCGAGCGCGCGACGGCAAACATCGGGGCAAGGCGGATGCCTGACTGGACCGACTGCTTCTGCTGGCCAAGCACCGCCACTGCCGTTTCCAGCAACTCTTCGAACTGGAACGGCAAGGCTACGACATCGGCCACGCCTTCACGGATCAAGGTGCGCACCAGCGGCAGGGAAGCATCGGCAATCGCCGCGACCACCGGCAGGTTCGGAAAGCGCCGCTTGAGCGACGCCAGCCGTTCCAGCGACAGGCGGCTGTGCGGATCAATCTCGAGCACCACCAGCGAAGCGCCCGCGGCCGCATCGAGCGGGACCGGCGCCGTATTGTCACAGGCGGCGACAATCAGGCCGGGCAGTCCTTCGCGGTCCGAGGCCCAGTCGATCGTCCCGGCATTATGCTGCGATGCGATAATCAGAACATTCTCGCACATCCGGACAGCGGCGTCCGTTCGGCTGAACCCATGGTGATCGACGGTTTTCATTGGCTCCTCAATTTGCCTGTGTGCCCTTGCCATCTTCCAGGGTCAGTGACCGGGAGATAGTTGGCAAAGGGATGGTTGCTGCGAACAGAAATCCGGAAATCGGCTGCATCGTCATATTCTCCAGCCGGACGGTGACGACTGGCGCGATGGCAATGTCCGTATCGCCGGCATAGCCAAGACCCGAGCCGGTGTACTCCACCTTGATGCCCGTTACCGGGACCCAGGGCGCGATCGCGCGGACGCGGGCGGCGACGCCGTCGAATGCCGCGGCGTTGCGGGTCAGAGCCGGGCAGGGCGCGGTCGTGCAGACGCAAGCGCCGGTACTGCCGCAGCTAAGCTTGCCGAGCGCTCCCTGGCATATCGGATCGCCCGCGGTAAGCGTGGCGGGGCAACTGGTGTTGCCGATATAGCTGGTCGTCGCCAAGCCGCTCGCGGCCATGGCGGTGACGACGGCATAGCGCGCGCCCATCTGCGCCGCCTTCTCCGCCTGATTGATGCGCCAGCCGTACATGCCGGCGTCGATGATGCCGAACAGGAACAACAGCATGAGCGGCAGCACCAGCGCGAATTCCGCCGCGGTCGCCGCGCGGGTTTCGCTGAGGAAGCCGGGCCGCCTCATATCCCGATCACTGCCGCGCTGGACGAAGCACTGAGGTTGGTGCTCGAGGTGATCACGCCCAGCGTCTGGAACAGCGAGGGATAGGCGAGATTGTTGGTCGAGACGGTCACGGTTGCGCCGTTTGCCCCATAGGTCGTGTAGATGCCGGTCGCGAGATAGGTGCCGCAATTGAACGTTACGGTCACCTGGTTGTTGTTGCTCCAGCCGGGAACCAGGGGAACTGCGGTGGTATCGAGTTTACCGGTGCGGGCGACTGCCGCGACATTGGCTATCGTTCCCCCCGGGGCGGTCGGGCACACTTCGGTAAGCGGCAGGCGCGAGGCATAGCGCACGCCGGCGCGGACGCCTTCGACCGCCTTGTGCTCGCTCCACAGGAAATGCCCCGCCTCAAAACCGGCGAACATCAGCACGATCAGCATCGGCGTTACCAGCGCCATTTCGGCAGCGACGGCCCCGGTTTCATTGGCAAAGAACGAGCGGCGGGTCATTGGTACAGGACCGCCTTCTGCCGCCCGTAATATTGATAGGCGTTCGAGCCATCCGGCTTGGTCGCGACGCCGATTATTTCGCCGTAGATTTCGGTCTTGCCCGTCGTCGGACTGGTTCTGTCCCACGATGGTTCGGTAAGAAACATATCCATCCATTTGTTGACGGGGAGCGTTTTCTTGCCGCCGTTCGCGTTGGTGCAGTCGGTAACCGCGACGGTCATTACCCTGCGGTCCTTGGCCGTGGCGTGATAGGTGCCCTTGATCGGCGAGGGATAGGAGCAATAGTTGGTCCAGGTGGCGGTGTAGTCGCACCGGAGTGGGCTGCCCTTGCAGCCTTTGATTGCCCACTGTACCGTATTGCCGGTATTCGCCAGCCCGGGTTGCAGCCCACTGCCCGGGTTGTCGCGCTCCCACTTGTAGATATCATAGCGGTGGTTCAGTCCGCCCGGAAG
>JAYVWX010000182.1:0-6387 GCA_043785715.1 Novosphingobium sp.
GTCGTAGCGGTCCGCGACCACCCCGGCGATGGGGGTCAGCAAGGCGAGGGGGAGGAACTGCGCCAATCCCAGCAACCCCAACAGCAGCGCGGCCTGGGAGATGCCCATGCCGTAGTCGCTGCGGGCGACGTCATAAAGCTGGTAGCCGATAACCACGACCATGCCGGAAGTGGCGATAACCGAGGCCAGCCGCGAAAACCAGAACAGGCGGTAGGCGGGAATTTGTAGCGGCGATGTGGGGTCGGTCACCCTTCAGCCATGGCAGCGGAGCACGGCGATGCCAAGCGGTTGCGGCTTCATCCGCGAAGGCCGCAGCTTTGGCAACGCTACTAAATCCCCCTCCTGCTTGCGGGAGGGGCTAGGGGTGGGTCAGCCGCCCAAAGCAGCGGATGCATCGGAATTCATTACAGCCCCACCCCCGGCCCCTCCCGCAAGCGGGAGGGAGGAAGTAATATTTACCGATCGCGGCGCAGGCGCGGATTGGGTTGCAGGGTTTCGATGATCTTGAGGAATTCGTCGCAGCGGATGATCCGCTCGAACTGAAAGCCGGTTTTTTCCTCGGTGGACCAGATCAGATGCGCTTCGATCCTGCCGACCACCGGCAGGCGGATGACAATGCGGTCGCCGCGTGTCAGGCCCGGCGCGTCGGCTGCCATGAAGCCATGCGCGGACAGGTTGACGATCTGCAGATGGATATCGCCCAGCCGCCGATGTTCGGCGATCACCGGGCAGTCCACCGGATGCCGCGTCGCCCGGCGCAGATCTGTTACACTCAGCTGCGCGCCTGCACCCATAGCCATAAATCACCTCAATCTCGCATTTCCGAGGGAGGCAAGATGCAGGACAAAGGCAAATATTGGGTAAACCGGCAAAAATTGACCGGCAAGGCCTTGCCGGTTGGGCGATTCCCCAACGTCGCAGCGGTTCAAGCGGAGCGCAGAATACCGTGCTTCTTCTTGCCGGCGGAGATGCGGAGCTCCCCGCAGTTGCCCGCGATTGCGTGCGTTTCGTCGGTGATCACCTCCCCGTCCAGCCGCGCGCCGCCGCCCGCAATCAGGCGCTTAGCTTCCCCCCGGCTGGCAGCGAAACCGATCCCGATTAGCGCATCGACCATCGAGAGACCTTCGGACGGAATGGTGAATTCCGGCAGATCTTCCCCGATTCCGCCGCCGGCAAATGTCGCCGAGGCCGTCGCCTCCGCCGCCCTTGCTGCTGAACCGCCGCGGCAAAGGCTGGTGACTTCATTGGCCAGCGCCACTTTCGCGGCGTTGATTTCGCTGCCCTCCAGCATTTCCAGCCGCGCCACTTCATCAAGCGGCAAATCGGTGAACAGCCGCAGGAACCGCCCGACATCGCGGTCATCGACGTTGCGCCAATATTGCCAGAAGTCGTAAGCCGGCAGCTGCGCCTCGTTGAGCCACACCGCGCCGGCCGCGGTTTTGCCCATCTTGGCGCCGTCGGCGGTGGTGAGCAGCGGCGTGGTCACGCCGAACACCTCGATCCCCTCCATCCGGCGGGTAAGCTCGATCCCGTTGATGATGTTGCCCCACTGGTCCGATCCGCCCAACTGCAAGCGGCAGCCGTGCCGCAGGGCCAGCTCGCGGAAATCATAGGCCTGGAGGATCATGTAGTTGAATTCGAGGAAGGTCAGCGGCTGCTCGCGCTCAAGCCGCAGCTTGACGGAATCGAACGTAAGCATGCGATTGATGGTGAAATGCGGGCCAACGTCGCGCAGCAGCTCGACATAGGAGAGCTGGCTTAGCCATTCGTCGTTATCGACCAGGACCGCGTCGGTCGGGCCATCCCCGAAGGTCAGAAACCGCTCGAACACGGTGTGGATCGAGGCGATGTTGGCCTGGATATCCGCGCCGGTGAGCAACTTGCGGCTCTCATCCTTGCCCGACGGATCGCCGACCTTGGTGGTGCCGCCGCCCATCACCACGATCGGCTTGTGCCCGGCCTGCTGCAACCGGCGCAGCAGCATGATCTGCACCAGGCTGCCGACATGCAGCGATGGCGCTGTGGCGTCGAAGCCGATATAGCCGGGGATTACCTGCTTCGCGGCCAAAGCATCAAGGCCCTGTGCGTCGGTCAGCTGGTGGATATAGCCGCGCCCGTCGAGCAGGCGGAGCAGGGTGGATGTGTACGAGGTCATGGCGCTGGTCATTCGCGGGCGCGCCTAGCATGGAGCAACGCGCTTGGAAACGCATGAGCTGGTGCCCCACCCCGATCATCCCCCCGGTACGGTGAGCCAGATCAAGGCCCGCATCACGAATGTCGACGATAGCTGGCTCAATCTGCACTGGCGAATCGAGGATGCCGGCCAACTGGTGCTGCCACGGTTCGCTGGCAAGGGCCGCGCCGATGGCCTGTGGCGGACGACCTGCTTCGAGCTTTTCCTGCGGCCCACGGAAGGGGTTGGCTATATCGAGATCAACCTCTCGCCCTCCGAACGCTGGGCCGCCTACGATTTCCTCGACTATCGCGAAGATATGGCAAAACGTCCCTTGGCCCGTGAGCCGGTCTGCACAACGCTGGTCGGCCAGACCATCGCGACGTTCGACGCTGCGGTGCCGCTCGCCGGCCTGCCGCCGCGCCCGTGGGAGGTAGGCCTCTGCGCCGTGATCGAGGAAACCGGGGGCATCAAGAGCTACTGGGCGCTGGCCCACCCGCCCGGCGAACCCGATTTCCACGCCCCGGCTTGCTTCGCGGTGACACTTGCGGCACCTGACACCCGATGAAATTCGGCATCGACCGGCTGCTGGCAGACCCTGAATTGCGCAAGCCGCTGGCCGGCAAGCGCATCGCCCTGATCGCGCATCCCGCTTCGGTGACGGAAGACCTCACCCATTCGCTCGACGCGCTGGTCGCGGCAGGGGTCGCAATCACGTCCGCCTTAGGCCCGCAGCACGGGCTGAAGGGCGACAAGCAGGACAATATGGTCGAGACCGCGGACGACACCGATCCGCAATACGGCGTGCCCGTGTTCAGCCTGTATGGCCAGGTGCGCCGCCCGAGCCCGGCGATGATGGACACGGCGGATGTCTTCTTGTTCGACCTGCAGGACCTTGGCTGCCGCATCTACACCTTCGTCACCACGCTGCTGTATCTGCTGGAGGCCGCTGCGGGCACGGGCAAGGCGGTCTGGGTGCTTGACCGGCCCAATCCCGCCGGCCGCCCGGTCGAGGGCACGCTGCTGCTTGCCGGGCACGAAAGCTTCGTCGGGGCCGGGCCGATGCCGATGCGCCACGGGTTGACCATGGGCGAGATGGGGCGCTGGTTCGTGCGCCAATTCAAGCTCGATGTCGATTACCGGGTGATCGCAATGCAGGGCTGGCAGCCCGAAGCCGCGCCCGGCTTCGGCTGGCCGGACAGCCGCATCTGGATCAACCCCAGCCCCAATGCCGCCAACCTCAACATGGCCCGCGCCTATGCCGGGACGGTGATGCTCGAAGGCACCACCTTGAGCGAGGGCAGGGGCACCACCCGGCCGCTGGAAGTGCTGTTCGGCGCGCCGGATATCGATGCGCGGGCGGTGCTGGCCGAAATGCAGCGCTTTGCCCCGCAGTGGCTCGCCGGCTGCGCATTGCGCGAATGCTGGTTCGAGCCGACCTTCCACAAGCACGCGGGCGCGCTGTGCAGCGGCTTGATGATCCACGCCGAGGGCCGCTTCTACGATCACCCCGCCTTCCGCCCCTGGCGCTTGCAGGCGCTGGCGTTCAAGGCGATCAGGCGGCTCTATCCGGACTACCCGCTGTGGCGCGATTTCCCCTATGAGTATGAGTTGGAGCGGCTTGCCATCGATGTGATCAATGGCGGGCCGTCTCTGCGCGATTGGGTCGATGATGCGGGAAGCACGGCGGGCGATCTGGAGGCGCTGGCGTCGATCGATGAAGCCCGCTGGCGCCAGGAATGCGCGCCGGTGCTGCTCTATTGACCACTATACCGGCAAGGTCTGCTCAAGACCCTGCAAAAGTGATGTGTCGCCGACCAACACCGATGTCATCGATAGCGCCCCGTCGACCGTATCGTTGAACAGGGCGACGCCGTCGCCGGGCTGCCGCGATCCCAGCGTATACAGCAGGGGCAGGAAATGTTCGCCGCTGTTGATCGCCAGCGCCGCCGCGCGGTCATCGGGTGCAATGCCGGTGAGCGCATAGTGATCGCCCGACAGGATCGCCGCATTGCTGCGCGCCTGGAAATCGAGCGCCCAGTCTGGCCGGGTGCCCTCCAACTGGCGATAGAGCGCTAGATTGTGGATGATATTGCCGCTGGCGATGATCAGGACGCCTTCGTCGCGCAGCGGTGCTAGCGCTCGCGCCGAGCATCAGATGGCCTACCGGATCCAGCTTGCGGTCAAGGCTCATCGCCACCATCGGGATATCGGCCTGCGGAAACATCGGCTGGACGACGCCCCAGGCGCCGTGATCGAATCCCCAGGTGATATCGCGCTCGATGCGCTCCTCGCCGAGCAGGGCGGCGACCCGTTCGACCAAATCGGCCGAGCCGGGAGCAGGATAGCGGATGTCGAACAGCTCGTCGGGAAAACCGCCGAAATCGTGGATCGTGCGCGGGTTCGGCTCGGCGGTGACGTGGGTGCGGCCCCGCGTCTGCCAATGCGCCGAAATCACAAGGATAGCTCTGGGGCGGGGAAGCGTGCGGCCAAGCGCCTGCCAGGCGCGGCGTTCGGGGCCATCGGTGATGACGGTCATGGGCGATCCGTGGCCAATGAACAGGGAGGGAAGCCGGTTAGTCATGCGCCCAAGATGACGGGCAGCGGGCGTGCTTCAAGCCAAGCAATTCTTCCCCGCAGCAAAGCCGGTCCGTCACCCGGCGACACAGCAATTGCCGGAGTTCGGGAACGGGACCGGGAACGGTATGGAAGCGAGCAATCCGGCTTCCCCCGCTCAATGCTTCTTGCGGGTGAGTTCCCGCATCGCATCGTCCAGCCCGCCCAGCGTCAGCGGATACATCGATCCGTGCATCAGCTCGTGGATCAGTTTGGTCGATTGCGAATAGTCCCACTGCTTCTCGGGCGTCGGGTTCAACCAGACGGTAGCCGGATAAACGTGGCGCACACGCTCCAGCCAGACCGCGCCCGATTCCTCGTTGAAATGCTCGACCGAGCCACCCGGATGGCTCACCTCGTAGGGGCTCATCGAGGCATCGCCGACGAAGATCACCTTGTAGTCGTGGCCGTATTTGTGGAGGATGTCCCAGGTTGGCGTGCGCTCGGAAAAGCGGCGGCGATTGTCCTTCCACACGCCTTCATACAGGCAGTTGTGGAAGTAGAAGAATTCGAGGTTCTTGAACTCGGCGGTTACGGCGCTGAACAATTCTTCGACCATCTTGACATGGCCGTCCATCGAGCCGCCGTTGTCGAGGAACAGCAGCACCTTCACCGCATTGCGGCGCTCGGCCCGCATATGGATATCGAGCCAGCCCTGCTTGGCGGTGCCATCGATGGTGGCATCGAGATCAAGCTCCTCGGCCGCACCCTCGCGGGCGAAGCGGCGCAGGCGACGCAGCGCGATCTTGAGATTGCGGGTGCCGAGTTCGCGGGTCGAGTCGAGATTGGCGAATTCGCGCTTTTCCCACACCTTGATCGCCCGGCCATGCTTGCCCTCGCCGCCGATGCGCACGCCTTCGGGGTTGTAGCCGGAATGACCGAACGGCGAAGTGCCGTTGGTGCCGATCCACTTGCTGCCGCCCTGGTGGCGATTCTCCTGTTCCTCGAGCCGCTGTTTCAGCGTCTCCATGATCTCGTCCCAGCTGCCGAGCGCCTTGATCTTCTCCATCTCTTCCTCAGAGAAGTAGCGCTCGGCCAGCGCTTTGAGCCAATCCTCGGGGATATCCACCGGCTGCTGGCCATAATCGGACAGGATGCCCTTGAACACACGGTTGAACACCTGGTCAAACCGGTCGAGCAGGCCTTCGTCTTTCACGAAGGTCGCGCGGGAAAGATAGTAAAACGCCTCGGGCGTCTGGTCGATAACGTCCTTCTCCAGCGCCTCGAGCAGGGTGAGGTGCTCCTTGAAGCTGGCCTTGATGCCGGCGGCGCGCAGTTCGTCGATGAAGTTGAAGAACATGCGCTAGACCGTCCCCAAGGTACACTTGCGTGCTGAAACCAAGTCAACCAGCAGCACTCCTGGCGCTGCTGACGAGAACGCACGCCTGTCGCGAATGGCGTCATATGCTTCCCGGTCAGTTACAAACATGATGCGTATGTCTGCATCTGAATTCGCGAGACGGCTTAGGTCTTTGAGCATCGCTGTGCGTTGGGCGGCACCGAACCCAGGTTGATAAGGCTTCGTTGTCTTTAGTTCCCCTATGATCGTCCGACCATCCGCAGCCGAGGCTTCCACGTCAGCGCCCGGTGCGCCTTGT
>JAYVWX010000183.1:0-3159 GCA_043785715.1 Novosphingobium sp.
ACCCTGTGGAGTATCGCTAAATTGTCCATGAATTCATAGGCGATCGCCTGCTTGGTCACCGGATCCCGGAGATGGCGAAACTCTGCAATGCCGTCGGCACGGTCGGTAAGGACGGCCTTCAGCGATGCGTTTTCCGCGACATAGCGGGGCGCTTTGATGTCGATAGGGGCAATGGCGCGATATATTTCCGCTTCGCGCGGGATGGTGTAGGGTTCAATACCTGGGATATCAGCCCGCGGATCATGGCGCAGAAACAGTTCCCTGATCACACCTCCGGGCAAACGCACATCGACTGCCCAGGACTGGCGGCGATTACCGCCTGAAGCTTTGACGAAACGCACGATCTCACCACCGCAAACAGCGCCGACCCACGCGATAAGAGCGGTGTCTTCGGCACCTGAAGTGGGAACTGCAAGAGTGTCCATTTCCGCGATTTTTGCCGCATCGAGCCGGCTTGCCGTCTGCGCGTCGGAAAGAATGGCCATGAAAATCCTTCTAGCGGAAGCCTGAGCGATCATGACGCAAGCTTTGCGGAAAATCCAACTCCGAGACGCGTTCAAATTCCTGCGACCCGCGTAAATAGATACTATATCCAGAAGCCCGTCCACGGTGTATTTTTGGGCGGATTGTCCGACTGGATTCAGCGCCGCCGCCAGGGCCAGTCGATCGCCTCGCCGGCCCATAGCGCCAGCCAGATCACCAAGGGCTGGGCGGCGAGGCGGGGGAGGTGATAGGCCAGACCGCCACCGCCGCCATCACTGCGGGAGAGGTCGATCAGCATATGCTGGAAATTCGCCGGCCAGACGCAGAGCGCATAGGCGGCCAGTCCCCAGCCGGCGGCGCGGCGCAATTGCGGCCAGCGCCACTGGATCAGCCCCGCCGCACCGGCCAGTTCAGCAACCCCGGTCAGGGCTATCACCAGCTGCGGCGCGGGCACCCAGCCCGGCGTGATGGCGAAGAACGGGGCTGGCAGGAACAGATGGAATAGCCCGGCAATGGCATAGAACAGCGCCAGCAGGATGCGTGCAACCGGGCGGTACCGCACTAGTTATTGCGGGCAACCCGCCGGTAGGGCACGAAGTCCTCAAGTCCGACAAAGCCGGTGGCGAAGAACTGCGAGCGTTCGTGCAAATGCACGATGTCGAGCCGGCATAGCTGGCTGGAGTGCAGCTTGGTGACCATGACGTCGTTGCTATCGAGCGAGCGGGCGTCGCGCGGGCGATTGACGTAGATTACCCTGCCCCGGCCATAGACGATCGCGGTCTTGTCGATCACCCGGCTGTCACTCGTCTGAAATAGCGAAATGCAACTCACCGGCCGCTCGGCAACGCGGCCTTCGAGCATCCTGGCAAGTTGAGCCTCGCCGCTCAGACGGTCGCGCGCCTGCAGGGCGGGTCCGGCGATGAGGGCGGCGGTACCTGCGAGAGCGAGGGCGAGTTTGCGCATCGAAAATCTCCGGCTGGATGAGGTGTGCAACCTACCACACAATCCTGAACCGCGCCTGAAATCTCAGGCGGTCCCGCCCACCGTCAACCCCTTGATCAGCAGGGTCGGCTGGCCGACCCCGGCGGGTACGCTTTGCCCGCCCTTGCCGCAGACGCCGATGCCTTCGTCGAGCGCCATGTCGTTGCCGATGCCGATCACGCGGGTCAGCACGCTCGGCCCATCGCCGATCAGCGTCGCGCCCTTGATCGGTGCGCCGAGCTTGCCGTTCTCGACCTTGTAGGCCTCGGTGCAGCTGAACACGAATTTACCCGAGACGATATCGACCTGCCCGCCGCCGAAGCTCTTGGCGAAGATGCCGTTCTTGATCCGGCTCAGCAGTTCGGCGGGATCGTCCTGGCCGCCGCGCATGAAGGTGTTGGTCATCCGGGGCATCGGCGCATAGGCGTAGCTTTCACGCCGCCCGTTGCCAGTGGGCGCCACGCCCATCAGCCGGGCGTTGAGGCGGTCCTGGATATAGCCCTTCAATATGCCGTCCTCGATCAGCACATTCTCCTGCGTCGGGGTGCCTTCGTCGTCGATCGACAGCGAGCCTCGGCGGCCGAGGATCGAGCCATCGTCGACCACGGTCACCCCCGGCGCGCCGACGCGCTCGCCGATGCGGCCGGAGAAGGCGCTGGTGCCCTTGCGGTTGAAATCGCCTTCGAGCCCATGGCCGACCGCCTCGTGCAGCAGCACCCCGGGCCAGCCGGGGCCGAGCAGCACGGTCATTTCGCCGGCCGGCGCCGCGACACTGTCCAGATTGGTCAGCGCCTGGCTGAGCGCCTCGTCGATCGCACGGTTCCAGTTGGCCGGCTCGAACAGCTGGTCATACAGCCAGCGCCCGCCCATGCCGAAGCTGCCGGTCTCGCGCCGGCCGTTCTGTTCGGCGACGATGCTGACGTTGAGCCGCACCAGCGGGCGGACATCCTGGGCGATGAAGCCGTCGGCGCGGACAATCTCGATCACCGACCAGCTGCCGGAAATGCTGGCGCTGACCTGGGCGACGCGCGGATCGCGCTTGCGGGCGGCGGCGTCGATCGTCTCGAGCAGCTGCACCTTGTCGGCAAAGCCCACGGCATCGAGCGGCGAAGCGTCGGTGTAGAGATGGCGGTTGTTCAGCCGCGGCGGCGGCGCGGGTTGCCCCTTGGCAGGATCGAGCAGCCGCAGTGTCTCGCCGGCGCGGCGGATGGCGGCGGCGGATATGTCGTTGGCATGGGCAAAGCCGGTCATCTCGCCCGAAACGCCGCGCAGGCCGAAGCCGGCATCGCGCGAATAATCGGCGGTCTTCAGCCGGCCGTCATCGAAGCCGAACGCCTCGGAGGCGATGAACTGGAGGTACAACTCGCCGTCGTCGCATTGGGCGAGGGTTTCGCGGGCGAGCGCTTGGGCCTCGTCCGGCGAAAGCTGGCCGGGGCGGTAGAGCAGCGAGCGAGGGTCGAGGATGGTCATGCCCGCCGATATAGGCGGTTCACACGCTCGCACCAGAGGCAATGTCGGGAAGGCTGGCGTGATCGGCACCATCGGCAACGCCGCCCTTGAGCACAAACCGCCGGTCGCAGTAGCCGCAATCGACATAGCCGTGCTCGTCGATCTGCAGCCACACCCGCGGATGACCGAGCGCGGGGGCGATATCGCCACCCGTCGCAGCGGACGCGGGCGGTTGCGGTGTAGGTG
>JAYVWX010000184.1:0-6404 GCA_043785715.1 Novosphingobium sp.
CAAGGCCGCCTTCATCGTCCCGCCGGTAGCGATGCCGTCATCGACGACAATCACTGTGCGCCCTTCGATCTCGACCGGCCGACGATCGCCGCAATAGGCGGTGCGGCGGCGCTCGATCTCGGCGAACTGGCGCTGGGTTTCGGCGCGGATATACTCCTGGCTGACTGCCAGTTGGCGGACAATCTCCTCGTTTAGAACCAGCTGCGGACACGCACCATCGACGACCGCGCCGATGCCAAATTCTTCGTGCCCTGGCGCGCCGATCTTCCGCACGATCAGCAGGTCGAGCTGCGCATCGAGCGCCTTGGCTACTTCGAAAGCGACCGGCACCCCGCCTCGCGGCAAGGCGAGGATCAGCGGGTGCTCGGCGGTAAACCTGACCAGCCGTACGGCAAGCTGAATGCCGGCGTCCTGCCGGTCTTCGAATGGAAATGACCCCCAAGGCATCTGCTGTCCTCCTTGTTTCACGTCTTCGCGAACCAGCCCGCAAACCAGTGGCTAGCATGAATGATCACCTGATCGAGCGTTCCGGGTTCCTCGAACAGATGGCTGGCGCCGTCGATGATGACGAGTTCCTTGGGTGCCTTCAGCGCGGCGTAGGCCTGGCGGTTGAGGCCAATCACCGGGCCATCGAGGCTGCCGACCAGCAACAGGGTTGGCGCGCGGACCAGCGGCAGCGAATCTCCGGCAAGATCGGGCCTTCCGCCGCGTGACACGATCGCCGCGATCTCCGGCCCGTTGAAGGTCGCGGCGACCAGAGCCGCGCCTGCCCCGGTACTGGCACCAAAATAGCCGATCGGCAGGCCCTGCAGCGCAAGTTGCCGGTTCGCCCAAGCGGCTGCACTGGTCAAACGTTCGGCCAGCAGTGCTATGTCGAACACATTGGAACGGTTGCCTTCCTCAGCTGGCGTCAGCAAGTCCAGCAGCAAGGTCGCGCAGCCAGCCTTGCGCAGCGCCTCGGCAACATAGTTGTTGCGCGGGCTCAACCTGCCACTGCCGCTGCCATGCGCAAAGATGACGAGGCCGACGGCGTTGGCGGGCACGGCTAGCAGCCCGCGCAAGCTGAATGGTCCGATCAGCACCTCCTGGAGAATAATGTCGATCTGTGCGTCCATTGGCTTACAATCCGAATGGATAGGTTTCAGGGGCACCATGCGGCTTTTCATGCCCCAACGGCGTAACCGCTCTGGTCTGTTCGAACCAGACATAGGCATCGAACTGATCGGCCAGAACGGCTTCGAAATAGTGGCTCGCAAGCTCGGTTTCGGGCCGGTAGACTACGCCGATCGCGCGTTCGAGCAGCGGTTCGCTCAAGGCATTGGCAAGCTGCATCTTTTCGCGTCCGCGCCAGTCGGTCAGCGTCCTGGCAAGGCCAGTCGAACGGAAAGCATGCTCATAGCTGTCCGGCCGTGCCGGCCGCACCGTCTTCACTTCCATGTCGGCACCCCAGTCGCTCGCCGCAGCGACAGTGCCGGTATCGGTGCCGAAGCCGATCAACACCGCGTCTGTTCCGTATGAAACCCGGCACAGCTGGCCGATATTGAACTCGCCGTTCCAGCCCATGGCGGTCGCGGAGGCGTCGCCGATATGCGAATTATGCGCCCAGACGACAGCCTTGGTGCCGACGCCGCGATGGGCGATGACGGCCTCGAGCGTGTTGAACATGTGCCGGTCGCGCAGATTCCACGAAGCCGCAGCGCCCTGATAGATGGCGCGATAATATCGTTCTGCCTCGCGCACGATCCGCGCGTTCTGGGCGGCGTCGAACCACGCCGCGCCGTCCTCTTCGAGATATTTCAGCCGTTTCCTGAGCAGCATGGCGAGTTCCGCCGAGACGCCCTCCTCGCAGCCCTCATGCGCGCCCGTCACCACCGCGCGGCCATATCGGGCTGGATCGTCCTGCCAGGGCGTCAGGCAACCATAGCGCCAGCGCGCCATGGCCGCCTCGTCGGGATCGATTTTGTCGAGATATTCGAGGACCGCGTGGATCGACTCGGTCAGACTGTAAACGTCGAGCCCGTGGAACGAGGCCTTGGCCATCTCGGGCTTGCCTTCGTTGTAGCCGCGCAGCCAATCGGCAAAGGCCAGCACCTCGAGATTGCGCCACATCCAGGTTGGAAAGCGGACGAAGGATTCACCCCGGCGTGGTCTTGGTGCGTGGTGCCGGACATAGCCGTCGATCCGCGCCGCATCGGGCCAGTCGGCCTCAACCGCGACGACGGTGAATCCGTGATGTTCGATCAGCCGCCGGGTGATCGCGGCGCGGGCCTTGTAGAATTCCGAAGTGCCATGCGTCGCCTCGCCCAGCAGCACGATCTGGGCATCGCCGAAACGGTCGAAGAAGCTGCCGAACTCTTCCTGCGTATCTGGAGATGGCAAAGGTTCGGCATGCTTGCGCAGCGTTTCGACAAGACTGTCGGAGGCTGTCCGTTCTGACCGCGCCTGAACCGAGATACTGGCCATGGTCCACTCCCACGATTGACAACGACACGCTTCGTGCAAGTGAATCGCTAGAGAGTTTGGCCCACCTCCGGCATCCGGTTCATTGCGTATGAGCTTTCCAGGGCAAAGTGCTTAGGGACTAGATTGGCTAGGCAATGCGGAAGGTCGAAGATCCCATGAAAGTCGCGGTTTTCAGCGCAAGGCCCTATGATCAGGCTTGTCTGGATTTGGCGAATGGCGGGCGGCACAGCCTTGCCTATTTTGAAGCCCATCTCTGTCGCGAGAGCGCAGCACTGGCCGCGCATGCCCAGGCAATCTGTGTATTTGTGAATGACCGGCTTGATCGCGTGACGCTGCAGGCACTGGCAACCGGCGGTACGCGTCTCGTCGCGCTCCGCTGCACCGGTTTCAATAACGTCGACCTCGATGCAGCTGCGGAGTTCGGCCTGTCCATCGCACGAGTGCCAGCCTATTCACCGCACGCCGTCGCCGAACATACGGTTGCTCTGATCCTGTCGCTCAACCGCCATATCCACCGGGCCTATGCCCGCGTTCGTGAAGGGAATTTCAGCCTGGATGGGCTGCTGGGGTTCGATATGCACGGGCGAACAGTAGGGATCGTCGGAACTGGCAAGATCGGTATCGCGCTTGTCCGCATCATGAGCGGTTTCGGGTGCCAAATTCTCGCAACCGACCCTGTTTCTAACGGGGAATTGATACAGCTGGGTGGACGCTATGTGACCCTGCCCGAACTCATTGCGGCATCCGACATTGTCAGCCTCCACTGTCCGCTGACAGCGGAGACGCGGCATATGATCGACGCAGAGGCAATCGACTGGATGAAACCGGGAGTAATGCTGATCAACACCAGCCGGGGCGCGGTTGTCGACACACGCGCTGTTATCGCGGGACTGAAGAGTGGCAAGATCGGTCAGCTTGGCCTGGATGTATACGAGGAAGAAGGGGATATTTTCTTCGACGATCACTCGGAACAACTCATCCAGGATGATGTGTTTGCGAGACTGCTGACATTTCCCAATGTCCTGGTCACCGGGCATCAGGCCTTCTTCACATCCGAAGCGCTGACGGCCATTGCAGAAACCACGATTGCCAACATCTCCGCGTTTGCAGAGCAAGGCCAGCCGGTTCATCCTGTTCGAACATGCCAGAAATGAGTCTCAGGAAATGGCTGCCTTTGGCTTTTCCTCGGATGTGCTGGCCTTAAGTCTGATCCACGTCTGGTGCGCCATTTCGGTCACGCGGTAGAGCTCTTCCTTCACATGCCGCTCGGTCATGTTGTCGGCGATGTTCGACAGGTGCAGATGCTCGCTCCCCGCCATCGAGAAGGACTGGGCGAGGTATTGGCCGAAGACGGTGCGCAGCGAAAGCCAGGCACCCTGCTCGTCGAGCCACTGGATCGAATTGCCCGAGGTGGAGATCGAGAGCAGCTGCTTGCCGCTCATGAAACGGTGGCGGGATCGCTCGCGGATCGAGCCATAGCTGAAGCCCGCGCCCAGCACCCGATCGATATAACCCTTTATGATGGCGGGCGGCGCGCCGAACCAGATAGGGTAGACGAGGACGAAGACATCGGCCTTTTCGATGATGCCCAGTTCGGCCGCGACATCGTTGGCCATGGCGTATCTGTCGGGCCGGGGCTGTTCGCTCGCATTGAGCACCGGGTCGAAGCCCAACCGGTAGAGGTCGCGCAGCACTGCGTCGTGACCGCAGGACCGGACAGTCTCGCAATACGTCCGTGCCGCTGCAGCATTGAAGCTGTCCGCATCCGGATGCGCAAGGATCACTGCATGGCGCGGCATTTGCGGCGATGTGGCACTCCAGTGATCGAATAGGGCGGGCATGGCCGGTCTCCTGCCCCCAGATGGATAGGCAAGCTTGCACATCTAGGAATGCAGGCGGAGCAGGCAATCAGGAATGACCCTTATGGATTCCACCGCGCCCTACGTATGCTACCTGATTTGACCGATTGCCCTGCGATCCTAGGTCTCGGTCTCGGCACATGCCGGACGGAGCCGCAAGTTCATGACCCGCAACCATTATGTCCGCTTTTTCCGCTGGTTCGACGAGATCGGTCTCGACGACCTCCCTTTGGTTGGCGGCAAGAATGCATCGCTCGGGGAACTTGCCCGCTCGCTCGGCGACCGCATCAAGGTGCCCGAAGGCTTCGCGGTGACCTCCGAAGCCTATCGCCGCTTCGTCGACAACAAGGGCCTGTGGGCGCGGCTGATGCGCATTCTCGACGATACCAGCTGGAAGGACCCGAAGGCGGCGGGGCCGGCCTCGGCCCAATTGCGCAAGCTGGTGCTGGAAGCGCCGCTGCCGGATGGTCTGGAAGCCGATATCCAGATTGCCTATCGGCGGCTGGAACAGAAGTTCGGGCGCGGCGTTGCCGTCGCGGTACGCAGCAGCGCCACTGCCGAGGACTCGCCGACGGCTTCGTTTGCCGGGGTCCATGAGAGTTTTCTCAACGTGCGCGGGGCCAAGGCGCTGGTCGAAGCGGTGAAGCACTGCTTCGCCTCGCTGTTCTCCGAGCGCGCGATTTCCTATCGCATAGACAAGGGCTTCGCGCACCGGAATGTCGCGCTGTCGGTCGGCGTCCAGCGAATGATCCGGGCCGATCGCGCAAGTTCCGGCGTCATCTTCACGCTCGATACCGAAAGCGGCAGCCGCGACGTGGTCATGGTCACCGGCGTCTGGGGCCTGGGCGAGGCGATCGTGCAGGGCATCGCCGATCCCGATGAGTTCCTGGTCCACAAGCCGACGCTGCGCCTCGGCCACGAATATGTCCTGCGGCGGCGGATCGGCGCCAAGCAGGTGAAGCTGATCTATGGCCCGCGCGGCGATGCCGGACGGACGAAGTGGAAGCCTGTGCAACGCAGGATGCGCGAAGCGGCTTGCCTGTCCGACCCCGAAATCATCGAGCTCGCGAAGCAGGCGCTGGCGATCGAGGAACACTACTCCGAATACCACGGTCGTCCGATGCCGATGGATATCGAATGGGCGAAGGACGGGCTGGATGGCGAACTCTATATTATCCAGGCGCGGCCTGAGACCGTCCACGCGATTGCCGAGTCCGCAGCGCTCAAGCTTTACCGTCTGACCGGCGATGGGCCGGTTATCCTCTCCGGACAGGCAGTGGGCCAAGGTATTGCTGCGGGGCCGGTCCGTTTCGTCACCGGTAAAGAAGACCTCGCCGAGCTGCTTCCCGGCGAGGTGCTGGTGGCCGCAACAACCGCGCCCGACTGGGAATCCGCGATGAAGCGCGCTTCGGCCATCGTCACCGAGCATGGCGGCCGGACCTGCCATGCCGCGATCGTCGCGCGCGAGCTGGGTATTCCGGCCATCGTCGGAGCGGCCAGCGCGCGGCGGGTCCTGAAACCGGGCCAACAGGTGACCGTATCTTGCGCCGAGGGCGAACAGGGCAATGTCCGCGACGGCGACATCCCCTTCGCGGTCGATACGGTCAATATCGACAGCATCCGGTCGGCCGGGGTCGAGATCATGGTCAATGTCGGCAATCCTGATATCGCCTTCAAGACCGCGGCGCTGCCAGTCGCAGGAGTAGGCCTGGCGCGCATCGAATTCATCGTCTCCGATGCGATCCGCGCGCATCCCATGGCGCTGCTTCATCCCGAGCGTGTTACCAGCCAGAGAGTTCGCAGCCAGCTCGCCATGCTCACCGCCGGATACCGCGACGGCGCGGATTATTTCGTCTCGCGCCTCGCCGAAGGGATCGCGGTGATCGCTGCCGCCTTCTATCCGCGCCCGGTGATCGTGCGGACGTCGGATTTCAAATCGAACGAATATGCCTCGTTGCTGGGCGGCGCGGATTTCGAGACTTTCGAGAGCAATCCGATGATCGGCTTTCGCGGTGCCTCGCGCTACATGCATCCCGCCTACCAGCCCGCCTTCGAACTCGAATGCCAGGCGATCAAACGGGT
>JAYVWX010000185.1:0-2362 GCA_043785715.1 Novosphingobium sp.
AACACGATGACCGCCGCGATGTCTCCCGGATTGCCCAGCCGGCGCAGCGGAATACGGGCGAGCAGCGCGGGATCGACCCTGTCCTCGTTGCGCATGTGCGCGGTCATCCTCGTCGGAAAAAAGCCGGGAATGACCGCGTTGACGGTGATGTTGCGCTCGGCCAGGTCGCCGGCCAGATCGCGCGTCATCATGTGCACCGCGGCTTTCGAGGCCGCATAGCTGTAGGCATGCAGCCGCTCGGTCTTCATCCCCGCGACCGAACCGATGTTGATGACCCGGGCCGGATCGTCGGGGGTGCCCGCCGCCGTCAGTTCGGGCAGCAATTCGCGCACCATCGTAAACGGCGTCTGCACATTGACCGCCAGCACGCCGGGCCAGGCCTTGTCGGGGAATGTGTCGATCTCGCCGCCCCAGGTCTTGCCGGCGTTGTTGACGAGGATGTCGCAGGGGCCGACCGCTGCGCGATACCGCTCGACAAGTTCCACGGCCGCTTCCGGGGTGGACAGGTCGGCCGGCAGGGCGAAGCAGCGGCCGAGCGAAGCCATCTCGGCAGCAGCCGCCTCGCACACATCTGCCTTGCGCGAGGTGATGGCTACAGTCGCGCCGGCAGACAGCAGTCCCTCGGCGATCATCCGGCCAAGGCCCTGCGCACCGCCGGTGACCAGCGCGGTCTTGCCAGTCAGGTCGAACAGCGGCGGCATTACATAACCACCGCAATTTTGCCGAACGTGTGCTTGTCGCGCAGGTGAAGCAGCGCCTCCCGCGCTTCGGCCAGCGGGAAGCTACGCTCGATCACCGGCTTGATCTTGTGCTTGTCGGCAAATGCCAGCATTTCGCGGAAGTCGACGATGTCGCCTACCTGGCTGCCAACGATGCTGGCGCTCTTGAGGAACAAATCGGTGGCGTTGAATTTGATCTCGTTGCCCGCGGTCGAGCCATAGATCACGATCCGCCCGCCAGGGTTGATCGCACGGATATAGTTGGGCAGGCTGGGGCTGGGAGCGCCATCGAGAACGACATCGACGCCCCCGGTCATCTTGCCAACCTTCTTGCGCCATTCGGGATCGGTGAACAGCAATCCATCCTTGGCGCCCATCTTGCGGGCGCTTTCCAGCACTTCCTCGCTTTCGCCGGTGCACCACACATTGGCGCCAAGAGCCACGGCAAAGGCCAGACCAAAGGTCGCCACACCGCCGCCAATCCCAGAAATCAGCAGGTTCTCGCCTGGCTTGAGCTGGCCCTTGAACATCAGCGCGCGCCATGAGGTGAGCGCGGTGAGCGGCATCGCTCCGGCTTCTTCCCAGGTCATGAAGACGGGCTTGGGCGCCAGGTTTTCCGCCGGCACACAGATATATTCGGCGATTGTGCCGGGGAAGGGCATGCCGAGCAGGCCGAAGTCGGCCGCCGGGGTATCGCGGCGCGGGCCCCACTGGCGCGCGGGGTAGAGGACGACTTCGTCACCGACGCTGGCGCCGGTCACGCCTTCGCCCACCATGTCGACCACGCCCGCACCGTCGCAGCCCATTACCGAGGGCATCGTCATGCCCGGGTACTGCCCGTGCGCAATGAACAGTTCACGGTGGTTGACCGAAGCCGCCTTGATCGCAACGCGGACTTCGCCAGGGCCGGGGGTGGGAACATCCACGTCCCTGACCGCGACGGCTTCAGGTCCATCGGTGGATTCCAGCAGCAGCGCCTTCATTTTCGTCATTGTGTCGTATCCCGGTTGCAGTGGCCGGCTGCGCGGCCGTTCGCCGAGCGGTGCGCGGTCTCGCAATTTGCGAAACCTGTCAGCCGATAGGCCGGCAGGTTCCGTTTCCGGCCGTCAATACGAGCGCGGCAGACCAAAGCTTTCGGCGATGCCGTTGCGCACCATTTCATTGGTGATCGGCCCGATCCGCCACAACCGTGAATCGCGCCAGTAGCGCTGCATGTCGGTTTCGGCCGAATAGCCCATGCCGCCCAGGATCTGGATGCCGAGGTCGGCCGCCAGGTTGGCATTTTCCGAAGCCATCAGCTTCAACATGTTGGCATCGGTTCCGACGTTTTCGCCCCGGCTCTGCTTGTCAGCGCAGTTCAGCAGCATCAGTTCGGTCGTCCTCTGCATCGTTGCGATATCGGCCACATAGTGCTGCAGAATCTGGAAACGGCCGATGATGCCGCCGAAGGCCTTGCGCTGCTTCATATAATCGACCGCGTCTTCGAGCACGCCGTCGATCACGCCGAGACAGAAGGCGCCGACCATGATGCGCTCGTTGTTGAGCGTGGGCAGCAGCATGTACCAGGCCCTATGCGGTTCCCCCAGCACCAGTTCGTCGGGCACGAAGGCATCTTCGAAGTGGATCGCGCACGATCCCATCGA
>JAYVWX010000186.1:0-2341 GCA_043785715.1 Novosphingobium sp.
CTGCAGCCGGACCCGGCGAAGCCGGAAGAGGGGGCCTGGCTCCATACCGGCGACATCGGCCATCTCGACGATAAAGGCCGCATCGTCATCACCGACCGCAAGAAGGACATGATCGTCAACGACAAGGGCGACAATATCGCGCCCCAGAAAATCGAGGGCATGCTGACCCTGCAGCCCGAAATCGCCCAGGCTTTGGTGGCCGGCGACCGGCGCCCCTATATCGTCGGCCTGATCGTGCCCGATGCCGAATGGGCGCTGGAATGGGCGCGCGGGCAGGACGAGAAATTCGACTTCGCCGCGTTGCAAGACCTTCCCGCCTTCCGCAGCGCCATCCGCGCGGCGATCGACCGGGTCAACCAGGACCTGTCGGTAATCGAGAAAGTCCGCCAGTTTGCTTTTGCTGACGAGGGTTTCACCATCGACAACGAGGAAATGACGCCGAGTCTGAAAATCCGGCGGCACAAGCTGAAGGAGCGTTATGGCGAGCGGCTGGACGGGTTGTACAAGGGGTGACGCTGGGTCGAAGCACGCGCGCTAGCAAAGCGCCACCTTCGCCACATCGACAATCCGCCCGAATTCCTCACTTACCGAGCACCGGTCAACCACGTCGACCTTCCACGGCAGCAGCGATTCGTCGAACGCCTCGCGCAGCAGGCCCGTGACTTCAAACGACAGCGGGGCCGGACCTTCGATCACGAGATCGAGATCGGACCACGGCTTGAGCCGGACGCCCGTCGCACGGCTACCGAAAACGAAGGTTCGATAGCCGGGGGGCAGCCATTGCTTGAGAATTGCGCGGACGATGGCCAGCTCTTCGGTTGATATTGCCAATCCAGCCATCACGAACCTGACCGGGCCTTCAACTGCTGCACGAAAAATTGCACTTCTTCCAGAAACGCCGGTATCTTGGCAACCACTTCGATGGCCTTGGCTTCATCGTACAGATGGGACGTGGTGTTGCGCATGTCGCGAAAGCCGTGCCATGCTGGCCAGCCGTCCTTGAGCAAACCCTGCTCCCAACCCGTCCGGATCAGGCTCGGAAAGCTCATCAGGTCGATTAAACCGGGGCTGTCCGCCGCCGCCTCCAGATACCGGCGAAGGATCTTGGGCGCCAGATCGTAGGTGAACTCGAAGCGTTGAATCAACCCATCGCGGATCTGATCGTCTGTAGGGTCGCTCTGATACCGTGCCAAACCTTCGACTAGGCGGGCGACGGCTTTTTCAAGCAATGACTGGTCAAGCGGCATTGCAAAACTATGCGCGAACGAGCGCTAAGCAGCAAGTGACGTCGGAACCTACGCCGCCTCCTTCTCCACCCATTCCGGGAAGAAACACGGCGCACGCGTCGACCAGCCCGGCGCGGTGGCGGCGGCTTCGCTGATCGACTGGAGCAGGCCGCGGCGGCGGTCGGGGCGGATTTGCGGCAGGGCGGCGGCGGCGCAGAAGGCGCTTGGCAGGAACGGGCGGGCTTCGGGGCCGAGCAGCCGTTCGTAGAGGAACCGGAACGGTGAGAAGCCGCCGAGGCGTTCCTGTCCCAGGTCGAAAGCGGCGATGCGCAGCAGTTTGGCCATGAAATCTTCGAGACCAATAAATGACGTCTCGTCGGGGATTGCGCCCCGCAGCGCCTTCAGATCCTGATAAACCACATACTGGCTGCGGATTGACGCCACTTCGACGGCATCGCGCGCCCACAGCTTGAACGCATCCTGCCGGCCAAGGCCGATATCGAGGCTGCGCTTGATGTAGCGCTGCTCGCAGGAGGTGAAGCCGGCGAATTCGCGCAGTTCGGCGATGGTTAGCGATGCCGTGCCGGTATTGCTCATGGTCGATTGCCCCTGTTGGCGGGCTTGCCTGCCCGACATGCAGAGATCACCAGAAATTCCTTATAAAGACGTTAACCACACCACTGGCTTTTGCCGGTCGCCAAATTAACCCGGCCGGCCGCGCGGTTAGATCAGCCCCGCCAAGGGGCTGGATGGGTCGGCATATTTGCGCGTCGCCATCCGCCCGGACAGATAGGCGTGGCGCCCTGCCTCGACCGCGAGGCGCATTGCCCGGGCCATGCGAACCGGGTCCTTCGCCTCGGCGATGGCGGTGTTCATCAGCACCCCGTCGCAGCCAAGTTCCATCGCCACGGCGGCATCGCTGGCGGTGCCGACCCCGGCATCGACCAGCACCGGCACGCCCGCGCCCTCGACGATCAGGCGGATCGTCACTCGATTCTGGATGCCAAGCCCCGAGCCGATCGGCGCGCCCAGCGGCATTACCGCCACCGCGCCCGCGCTTTCAAGCTGTTTGGCCGCGATCGGATCGTCGGTGCAATAGACCATCGGCAGGAAGC
>JAYVWX010000187.1:0-24060 GCA_043785715.1 Novosphingobium sp.
CTGACGACATTGGGGTCGCCGGTCGGCTGAAGGCGGCCGAAGCGGACAACATCGCGACTGGGATCGAGCAGCGCGCCGAGTGGGCTGTTGCCGATTGGCCAGCGCTGCACCTGACGCACCTCATAATCGATCAGCGTCAGCGCCTTGCCATCGGAGACGATCAGCAACGGCACGCCGGGGGCATATTGAAAGCGGATACGGCCCGGGCGCTTGAGCGTCAGCACGCCGCTGACCCGCTGGCCGTTGCGGTCGGTCTGGGTGAAGTCGGCCCGCATGGTGGAGATGGCGCGCAGGGCGGCGACCGCCTCGGCTACCTGACTGGCAGCTTCCGGGGCGGCGGGAGACTGCGCCGATGCCGCGGAAAGCGCGAAGGTGAAAGATGAGCCGAGCACCGCCAGCGCGGCAGCTGCGGCCCAGGTGCGCAAACTAAGGTTCAAGCGGTTCATGCCCGAGTTCCTAAGAACCCGGCGTTGAACTTGCGCTGAACCTCACTTGATCTTGGCTTCCTTGAATTCGACATGCTTGCGCACCACCGGATCGTATTTGCGGAAGCTCATCTTCTCGGTCGTGTTGCGCGGGTTCTTCTTGGTAACGTAGAAGAAGCCGGTGTCGGCGGTGGAGACCAGCCGGATTTTGACGGTTGCACTCTTCGCCATGGCGCGTGTCCTAATTCTTTCGGGTCAGCCGCCCGATCCGATCGAATCCGGCCGGCGATGTAACAACGAGATCGGCGAAAGTTGCCGCCCCTTCAGGGCTGCGGCCATTGGCGCAGCGCCTGCGCGAAGTCAAGAGAATGGTCGCAGCGCCTGCGCGAAGTCAAGAGAATGGTCAACGCGGCCAGAGCAGTATGAGCGCGGCAATCCCGGCGAGGATGCGGTACCACGCGAACGGCGTGAAGCCGGAGCGGCTGATATAGGCGACAAAGGCGCGGATCACCACAATCGCCACCACGAAGGACACGGTGAAACCGATGGCGATCTCGTTCCAGCCGACCGGCCCGAGACCGGCGGCGAGCGCCGCGCGATTGTCCAACAGTTCCAGCGTGGTTGCGCCCAGCATGGTGGGGACAGCGAGGAAGAAGCTGAATTCGGCCGCCGTGCGCCGCTCTATGCCCATCGCCAGTGCGCCCATGATCGTCGCGCCGGACCGGCTGATACCGGGGATCATTGAGACGCATTGGAACAGGCCGACGCCCAGCGCCTGGCGGGCGGGCAGTTGGGCGATGCCGCTCGCCGGGCCGGGCTTGGCCCAGCGCTCGATGGCGATGATGGCGATGCCGCCGGCAATCAGCGCCCAGGCGACCACCATCGGGCTGCCGAGCATGATGTCGATGTAATCCTTGAGCGCCAGGCCCAGCACCGCGGAGGGCAGGAAGGCGATCAGCAGATTGCGCAGGAACCGGATGCTCATCGGGTCGAGCCGCAGTAAGCCCCAGCCCACCGCCCAGAAGGTCCGCCAATATTGCACCACCACCGCCAGGATTGCGCCGAGCTGGATGACGACGTTGAACACCTTCCACTGCTCGGCATCATAACCGAAGATTTCCGCCGCCAGGATCAGGTGGCCGGTCGAGGAAACCGGGATGAATTCGGTCAGCCCCTCGACGATGCCGAGCATTATGGCGGTGAGGGTGAGGGTCATAGCTGGGCGGTGATGGCGAGCGGGCAGGGCAAGTCAAGCGGTGCGGGGCCGGCCAGGCCGCTTATCACCAGATGCGCACGCGCTTGGTGGGCGGCAGGTAAAGCTTGTCGCCGGGCCGCACGCCGAACGCCTCGTACCATTCACCGAAATTGCGCACGATGCCGTTGATCCGGTATTTGGGCGGCGCATGCGGATCGGTCACCAGCATCTGGCGGGCGACAGCCTCGCGCGATTTCGTGCGCCAGGCCTGCGCCCAGGCCAGGAAAAAGCGCTGGTCGCCGGTGTAGCCGTCGATCACCGGAGCCCGCTTGCCGCCGAGCGATAGCTGGTAAGCGCGATAGGCCAGGCTCAGCCCGCCGAGATCGCCGATGTTCTCGCCCAGCGTCAGCGCGCCGTTGACGCAGGTCTTGCCGGCATCGAACGGGCAGAAGGCGGAGTATTGCTCGACCAGCCGGCCGGTCAGCGCCTCGAAGGCGGCCTTGTCGGCGGGGGGCCACCAGTCGCGCAGATTGCCGGCACCGTCGGATTTAGCGCCCTGATCGTCGAAACCGTGGCCCATCTCGTGGCCGATCACCGCGCCGATCGCCCCGTAATTGACCGCAGGGTCGGCCGACAGGTTGAAGAATGGCGGTTGCAGGATTGCTGCCGGGAACACCACCTCGTTGAAGGTCGGGTTGTAATAGGCATTCACCGTCTGCGGCAGCATGAACCATTCGGCGCGGTCGACCGGCTGGTCGAGACGGGCGAGCTGGTAGTCGAGGCTCCATTTGCCCGCGGCGATCTGGTTGGCGAGCGGCGCATGCGGCGAGATGATCAGGCCTTCATAGGCCTTGAATGTCTCCGGCCCGCCGATCTTGGGGGTGAATGCGTTGAGCTTGGCTTCGGCCTCTGCCCGGGTGGCCGGGCCCATCCATTTGAGCTCGGCGAGATTGGCCGCCATCGCCTTGCGCAGATTGCCGACCAGATCGGCCATCGCCGCCTTGTTTGCGGCCGGGTAATAGCGATCGGCGTAGACCTGCCCCAGCAGTTCGCCAATTTGGCCTTCGACCGCGCTGATCCCCCGCTTCCACCGCGCCCGCTGTTGCGGCTGGCCGCTCAGGACGGTGCCATAGAACGCGAAATGGGCGTCATCGATTTCCTTGGGAAGGAAGGCGGCATTGTCGCTGAGGAAGTGGGCCGCAAGCCAGGCCTGCCAGCTGGCGAGTGGCGCCGTCTCGATCAGCTTCATCGTCGCGGGCACGCCGCCGCCGAGCTTTGCCGCCATGTCCGGAGTAAATTTCGCCGCCGCCAATTCCTCGGCCGTCGGCGGCACCTGCGCGACAATGGCATAGCCGGCGGTGCCTGCACCCAGCTCGCGTACAAAAGCTCCGATCGAGCCGCCGGGGGCAACCGCCTCGAGTTCGCTAAGCGACAGCTTGTTATAGGTAAGGTCGCGGTTGCGTAGCAAGGTGCGGTCCCACATCGCGCGGGCCATTTGGGTTTCCAGCGCCAGTACCGACCGGGCGGCTGCGGGCGCGTCGCTGTAACCCGCCTTGCCCAGCAGCACCGCCAGGTAATCCAGATATTTCGCCCGGATGTCGCCGTACCGGGGATTGTCGACAAGGTAATAATCGCGGTCGGGCAAACCCAGACCGGCCTGCCCCAGATACAGCGCATAGCGGGTGCTCTGCTTCTCGTCGGCATCGACCGATGCGCCAAGCGGTGAAGCAAAGCCCGGTGCGGCGAACAGCGCCAGTAGCGCGCCGCGCGATTTCGCCGCGGCAATGCGGTCGAGATAGGGCCGTGCTGGAGTAAGCCCCGCAGCCTCGATTCCTGCGGTATCCATATAGGCGGAATAGGCTGCGGCAATCCGCGCCTGCGGTGACCCGACCGGCCATTGCCGCGCCGCCAGCTCCTCGAGAATGGCGCGCAGCCGCTCGTCCGACTGATCGCTCAAGGTGCTGAAAGCGCCAATCCGCGATTTATCGGCGGGCAGTTCGGTGCTGTTTTCCCACTTGCCGTTGACGTAGCGGTCGAAGTCATCGCCGGGTCTGGCGGCCGTATCGATATAGTGCGTCTGGATGCCGAATTTGCCCCAGGTCTCGCCGTCCTGTGGGGCGGCGACGGCCGTTGCGACCAAACCAAGCGCGGTCAGGGCGAGCGAGAATGAGACGGCGTAGCGCGGCATGGATACTCCAATTTCGGCGGCTGGTTACGGGTTTCACTATAGCGAGAGAGCCGGCTTAAGCTTCGCTGAACTGCGCGCGAAAATCATTCAGCCGCGACGATCTGCCGGTCATCGAACTGCAAGGCGGCCAGCCGCGCGTAAAGCGCGCCATTTCGCACCAGCGCATCATGGGTGCCCTGCTCGACGATGCGGCCGCGATCCATCACGATTATGCGGTCGGCCTGGCGCACGGTGGCGAGGCGGTGGGCGATGACCAGGGTGGTGCGGCTGGCCATCAGCCGGTCGAGCGCGTCCTGCACCAGCCGTTCGCTTTCGGCATCGAGCGCGCTGGTCGCCTCATCGAGCAGCAGGATCGGCGCGTCGCGCAGCAGCGCCCGGGCGATCGCCATGCGCTGGCGTTGACCGCCTGACAGCCGCGATCCGTCCTCGCCGAGGAAAGTGTCCAGCCCCTCGGGCAATTCGCGCAGGAAATCCTCGGCATGGGCGGCGCGCGCCGCGTCCCAGATCGCCTCGTCGCTCGCGTCCCAATTGCCGTAGCGCAGATTGTCACGGGCATTGGCGGCGAACAGCACGCCGTCCTGCGGCACCAGGGCAAAGCGGCGGCGGATTTCGGCGGGATCGGCTGAGGTGAGCGGCACCCCGTCGAGCTTGATCGTCCCACCCTGCGGATCGTAGAAGCGCTCGGCCAGCTGGAAGAGCGTCGACTTGCCCGCGCCCGACGGCCCGACAATCGCGACCATTTCGCCCGGTTCCACCGTCAGTGAGAAATCGGCCAGCGCCGCCACTTCCGGCCGCGAGGGATAGCGGAACGTGACATGGTCGAACGCCAGCTGACCGCGCGGCGGCTGCGGCAGCGCCACCGGGCGGGGGGGTGGAGCGATTGACGGCTTCTCGTTGAGCAGCTCGTTAAGCCGGCTGGCGGCGCCAGCGCCGCGCACCAGATCGCCGTAAACTTCGGTGAGCGAGCCGAACGCGCCTGCGACCAGCCCGCCGGTGATGACGAATGCGGCAATCGTGCCGCCGCTGACCGTCCCCTGCGCCACGCCCAGCGCGCCCTGCCACATCAGCACGGTGATCGACCCAAAAATCACCATGATGACAATCGCGGTCATGATCGCGCGGAGCATGATACGCCGCCGGGCGACGACGAATGACCGCTCCACGGCAATACCAAAGCGTTCGCTCTCGCGCCGTTCCTGGTTGAACGCCTGAACCACTTTAACCGCGCCAAGCACTTCGGCGACCATCGCGCCAATATCGGCGACCCGGTCCTGGCTGGTGCGCGAAGCACTGCGTAGCCGGCGGCCGAAGCGGGTCAACGGCAGGATGACGAGCGGTATCGCCGCCACCAGCCCCAGCGTCAGCTTCGGCGCCAGAGTGAAGAGATAGGCGACCCCGCCCGCCGCCATGATCGCATTGCGCAGCGCCACCGAGACCGTGGTGCCGACCACCTGCTCGATCAGGCTGGTGTCCGCGGTCATCCGTGAGGAGATTTCCTTGGGGCTGTTCTCCTCAAAGAAGCCCGGCGCGAGACGCAGCAGGTTATTCTGTACGGCAAGGCGGATATCGGCGACGACGCGTTCGCCCAGCCACGAGACCGCATAGTACCGCACCGCCGTGCCGATCGCCAGCACCGCGACGATAACCAGCAGATACTGGAACCACCGGGCGATGTCGGCGGGATTGCCGCCGCTGGCGAAACCCCGGTCTATAATCAGGCGGAAACCCGCGGGGATGGCGAGGGTGGCCGCAGCCGTGACCAACAGCGCGGCGCCTGCGGTCGCCACCCGGCCAGGATAGGCCGCCGCCGCCTGCCAGATCATCCGTAACGGACCCAGGCTGCGGACCGGCTTGACCACTTCGGCTACGACTTGGGTTGCATCTTCGGTCTTGGCACTCATCGCGCGCCCCTAGCGCAGGCGCGGGTCCGGGCAAAGCGGCAAACCGCACGTCCGCCGCGAGCGGGGTGAGTGAGTTAACAATATCGACAACTGCCGATGCTAGTCCTATATAAGGAAATGGCTCGAAAGTTCCTCGGATCGGCGATAATTTTGGGCAATCTGGCGTGTTTCGCGCCGAGGCGATTGGCAAACCGTTGAAGGAGCACCTAATCTGATTTGTCGGCGTGGGTGTTTGGTGGATGCAAGTGAAACGACGTGAACTGATCACTGGTGGGTTGGCGGCAGGTGCGTTCTGCGCCGTGCCGGCGCGTGCCGCGGCTCAGGCGCTGACCGAGGCATTCGATCTCACCTTCGCCCGCCCGTCGTCGAACACGGCCTATGAGCGCCGACTCGGGGACATCGCCCGGCGCGAGCGGGACCGTGCGGGGGCGAAGCTGTGGCGCAAGGATATCGTCGGTATTGCCGATTATGCCCGGCCGTCGTCACTTCCCCGCCTTCATTTCGTCAACATGGACAGCGGCAAAGTTCGTTCCTTTCTGGTTGCCCATGGCAAGGGTTCGGATCTCGAGCACGATGGCTGGCTCAAACGTTTTTCCAATTACCCGGGATCGGAAGCCACCTCGCGGGGCGGCTATCTGACCTGCGAATGGTATAATGGGAAATACGGCACCTCGATCCGTCTGGTCGGGCTTGATGCCGACAACTCCACTGCGCTCGATCGGGCGATCGTTCTACACGGGGCCGCCTATGTCGACGTCGCGATGATCGAGAAATTCGGCAAGATCGGTCGCTCGCAGGGCTGCTTCGCGATGGCGCCGGCAGACTTCAACGAAGCGCTGTGGCATCTGTCGGGCGGGCGTCTGCTTTACGCAGATCGTATCGGCGGAGGTTAACTTTTTTGCCGCAATTCGCTGCGGCAATGTCGCGGTTCACCCGATCATAACGGATTGTCCAGCTTGATGATCGCCTCGCTGCTGATGCGCTGGCCGGTCTTGGGCTGGCGCGGTTGCTCGAAACTCGCAAGGACCGGCGCATCGCGGCCGTAGATGTCGTTGAACGCGGTCAGCTTGCCGGTAATATCCTGCGCCATGGTAAAATAGGTGATGTAGATCGGGAACGTCCTGGTCATCGGCACTTTCGTGTACTTGCCGGAAAGTGCGTGCTGCACCGCCAGTTCCGGGGTTAGCTCGGCGCCGAGAATGGCCATGGTCATGCCCAGCTCCTGAGCCCGTTCGGTGCGGATGCAACCGTGGCTGAAGGCGCGTACCGGCGCATTGAACAGGTGGCGCGAGGGCGTGTCGTGCAGGTAGATCGCATGCGGATTGGGCATGTCGATCTTCATCAGTCCCAGCGAATTGTTCTTGCCCGGCTGCTGCACCACGGTGATTATGCCGTCGGTGCCGGCCCGTGTCACCACATAGCCCTCGCGCCGCGCCGCCGCGGGATTGCGGATGAGCCGCGCGCCCAATCCCTCGCCGACGACAATCGATTGCGGCACTGTCCAGGTCGGATTGAACACCACCGCCCTGACTTGCTCGGCCAGTTGCGGCGTCGCGGTCTTGCCCGGCTTGCCGACAATCGTGCGATAGCTGCGCACGATGCGGTCGTTGGTCGCCAGCCGCAGCTGGAATTCGGGCACATTGGTGTGCAGATAGAGTGCTCCCAAATCGCGCGGTAACCAGCGCCAGCGGTCCATATTGGCGCGGATCAGCGCGCGCCTGGTTTTTTCCTCGGCAGGGGTGACAGCAAGCGCGGCTTTGAGGGCCTGATAATCGCGATTGGTCGGCGCCAGTCCTGCGAGCACGCCGGCGACGTCATGGGTGTCGAGCGCCCGCGCCATCAGCGCCGGCGTCGGCGTGACATCGACATCGGGATCGACCGCGAACCACTGGACCCGCGCCGGCACCGGCGTGCGGCCATCGCGCAAATCCTCGGCGAGCCAGGCGAACGACCTGCTGGCGAGCTCGTCCAGCTCCGGACCTGGCCCCGCGTAAATCGCCTCGCGCAGCGCATCGGGCATATAATCGGCCGGAAGCAACCCGTCTTCATCGATATGGGCAATTACGCCAAGCAGCGCCTCGGCATCGCCCAGCGTCCACGGCATGATCGGCTCAGGCACTGGCGCGGGGGGCAGTACGGGCTGGCCGGTACCATCGGAACCGGCCACTGGCGGCAGTGCAACCACCGGAGCGGGGGCAATCGGGGGCGGGGCGGTGGTTGATGGGATACCGCTTCCCGGCTGGCGCGGGGCCGCACTGAGCGAGACCGGCGCTATTCCTAGCGCCAGCACTGCCGCCGCCATCATGCCGCCCTGCGATAGTCGCGCGCGTAGCTGCTGTGTCATCCCGGAAAGCTCCAACGCGGCAATGGTCTCCGCCGCTTGCGGTCGGACATCTGCCCGTTTCTTTGCCCGCCATCAAGCATCCCGCCTGTCCCTGACCTGAACTTGCAAACAGGTGACGCAATCGCGCAACAGCGGGTAAGGCGAATCGGATGTTGCGCACCCATCCGAGCCTGCCTTTCCTTGCCGCCGCCACGGGTATTGCCACCTTCAGCGCGATGGACGCGGTGATGAAAGCGGCATCGATCGAGGCCGGGGTGTATAATGCGTTGTTTCTGCGCTGCGCCTGCGGCACGCTGCTGATGGTGCCGATCTGGGCACTTTCCGCGCCGCGCCGACCGCGCCGCGACGCCGTGAAGGTTCACCTGCTGCGCTCTACCGTGGTCACGGGCATGGCGCTGCTGTTCTTCTGGGGGCTGGTGCGAATCCCCATCGCCGAGGCTATCGCGCTGTCCTTTATCGCCCCGCTGATCGCGTTATATCTGGCCGCAGTGCTGCTCGGCGAGAAAATCCAGCCCAAGGCGGTGATCGCCTCGCTACTGGGTCTGGGCGGGGTGCTGGTGATCGCGACCGAGCGGGTCGCCAGCGGCACGCTGGACGCGCGCTCGGCCTGGGGCATCGCCGCGGTGCTGACCTCCGCCTTGCTCTATGCCTGGAACCTGATCCTCCAGCGCCAGCAGGCGCAGCTCGCCAGCCCGCAGGAGATCGCGCTGTTCCAGAACCTGCTGGTTGCCGCGATCCTCAGCCTCGCGTCCCCCTGGCTGCTCGCCTGGCCCAACCCCGGAGCTTTGCGCGACATCGTCAGCGCCGCCTTCCTCGCCGTCATATCGCTGATGCTGCTGAGCTGGGGCTATGCCCGGGCGGAAGCGCAGGCGCTGGTGCCGGTCGAATATAGCGGCTTTATCTGGGCGGCCCTGCTCGGCTGGCTGATGTTCGGCGAAGTCCTGACCTGGGCGACCGTGGTCGGCGTCGTCCTGATCGTTATCGGTTGCTGGATTGCCGCTCGGAAACCGACCGAGCAGACCGCCCTCTAGACCTTGACCTGCCGCCCCCGAACGCGCATCGGCGGCGCCGACGAACCCGTTCCCGCAATGCCGCAACAGCCAGCTATTCGGGAGCCCGCACAATAAGGAACAGGCCGCATGACCCAGATCGGACAGGACACGCTCGCCACCCGCAGCACGATGACCGTGGCAGGCCGCGAGTTCGCTTATTACTCGCTGAAAAAGGCGGGCGCGAAACTTGGCGATGTCTCCCGCCTGCCGTTCTCGATGAAGGTTCTGCTGGAAAACCTGCTGCGCTTCGAGGACGGCGGCTTCACCGTGTCGACCGCCGACATCCAGGCGCTGGTCGATTGGCAGAAGAACCCAGGTGAATCGCAGAATGAAATCCAGTACCGCCCCGCGCGCGTGCTGATGCAGGACTTCACTGGCGTGCCCTGCGTGGTCGATCTTGCCGCGATGCGCGACGCGATCGCCAAGCTTGGCGGTGACACCAGCAAGATCAACCCGCTGGTCCCGGTGCATCTGGTGATCGACCATTCGGTGATGGTCGATGAATTCGGCCATCCCAAGGCGTTCGAGCAGAATGTCGAGATCGAATACCAGCG
This sequence comes from Novosphingobium sp., assembly GCA_043785715.1. GTDB lineage: Bacteria > Pseudomonadota > Alphaproteobacteria > Sphingomonadales > Sphingomonadaceae > Novosphingobium. The sequence goes on from JAYVWX010000187.1 coordinate 9,660, forward strand.
CAATATCGAGCGTTACGACTTCCTCAAATGGGGCTCGAAAAGCCTCGACAATTTCTACGCTGTGCCGCCCGGCACCGGCATCTGCCACCAGGTTAACCTTGAGCATATCGCCCAGACGGTGTGGACCAGCACCGATCCTTCGGGCGCGACCGTCGCTTATCCGGACACGTGCGTCGGCACCGACAGCCACACCACCATGATCAACGGCCTCGGCGTGCTCGGCTGGGGCGTCGGCGGGATCGAGGCCGAGGCAGCGATGCTCGGCCAGCCGGTATCGATGCTGGTGCCCGAAGTCGTTGGCTTCAAGCTCACCGGCGCGCTGCAGGAAGGCGTCACCGCTACCGACCTGGTGCTGACCGCCACGCAGATGCTGCGCAGCAAGGGCGTGGTCGGGCGCTTTGTCGAATATTACGGTGAGGGCCTAGCCTCGCTCAGCCTCGCTGACCGCGCGACGCTGGCCAATATGGCGCCCGAATACGGCGCCACCTGCGGCTTTTTCGGGGTGGACGACAAGACGCTGGAATATCTTCGGCTAACCGGCCGCGACGAAGATCAGGTCGCGCTGGTCGAAGCCTATTCCCGCGAGCAGGGCCTGTGGATCGATCCGGCCGCCCCGGAGCCGATCTTCACCGACACGCTGGAGCTCGACATGGCCACGGTGGTCCCCTCGCTCGCCGGCCCGAAGCGGCCGCAGGACAAGGTGGCGCTTACCGAGGTCGACGATGTGTTCAACGCCGATCTTGCAACCCTTTACAAGAAAGTTGCCGAGCGCGTGCCGGTGACCGGCAAGATGCATGACATCGGCGACGGCGACGTGGTTATCGCGGCGATCACCAGCTGCACCAACACCTCCAACCCGGGGGTGATGATCGCCGCCGGCCTCGTCGCCAAGAAGGCCAATACGCTGGGGCTTAAGCCCAAGCCCTGGGTCAAGACCAGCCTAGCCCCCGGCAGCCAGGTTGTGACCGACTATTTCAACAAGTCAGGGCTGACCGAGCATCTTGATGCCATTGGGTTCAACCTAGTCGGCTACGGCTGCACCACCTGCATCGGCAATTCCGGGCCCTTGGCAGAGCCGATCAGCGCCGCGATCCACGCGCACGATATCGTCGCCGCCTCGGTGATCTCGGGCAACCGCAACTTCGAGGGCCGGGTGTCGCCCGACGTGCGGGCAAACTTTCTCGCCTCGCCGCCTCTGGTTGTCGCCTATGCGCTGAAGGGCACGGTGACGGAGAATTTCACCACCACCCCGATCGGTAAGGGCAGCGACGGCAGTGACGTGTTCCTCCGCGACATCTGGCCGACCAACGAGGAAGTGTCCGCCACCATCGCGCTCTGCGTCGATCGCAGCATGTTCCAGGCGCGCTATGCCGAGGTCTACAAAGGCGACGCGCATTGGCAGGCGATCGATGTCACCGGCAGCGAAACCTATCAATGGCGCGCCGGCTCGACCTATATCGCCAACCCGCCCTACTTCGAGGGCATGAGCATGACCCCGGCCCCGGTGGAGGACATCCTGGAGGCCAGGCCGCTCGCCATCCTCGGCGATTCGATCACCACCGACCACATCAGCCCGGCCGGCAACATCAAGGCCGACAGCCCGGCCGGCAAATATCTGCTGGATCACCAGGTCGCCAAGGCCGACTTCAACTCCTACGGCGCGCGCCGCGGCCACCACGAGGTGATGATGCGCGGCACCTTCGCCAATATCCGGATCAAGAACGAGATGGTCCCGGGCGTCGAAGGCGGCATGTCCTGCATCGACGGCGAGGTCATGTCGATCTACGATGCGGCGATGGCGCACAAGGCCAAGGGAACGCCGCTGGTGGTCGTCGCCGGCAAAGAATACGGCACCGGCTCCAGCCGCGACTGGGCGGCCAAGGGCACCAATCTGCTCGGCGTGCGGGCAGTGATCGTCGAAAGCTTCGAGCGCATCCACCGCTCGAACCTGGTGGGCATGGGCGTCTTGCCCCTGCAGTTCACCAACGGCGACACGCGTCAGAGCCTCGGCCTGACCGGCGATGACAGTTTCACCATCCGCGGCGTCGCCAATCTCAGGCCGCGCCAGGATGTCGAGGTCGAAGTAACCCGCAACGACGGCTCGACGTTCAGTTTCAAAGCGCTGTGCCGCATCGATACCGCCAATGAAATCGAATATTTCATGAGCGGCGGGATTCTGCATTACGTGCTGCGGAAGCTGGCGGCCTGAACGTAAACCAACGAAACTGGCCCTGTGACCCTCGCCATTGAGCTTGCCGGATGGGCAGCCGCGCTGCTCATCTTCGCCTCCTATATACTGGTCTCGACCGGCAAGCTTTCGGGCCGGTCTGCGGCCTACCAATGGCTGAATGTCGCGGGTGCGCTGGGTTTCGTGGTCAACAGCGGTTATCACGGGGCGATCCCGTCCACCGTGCTCAAGGTAGTGTGGTGCGCGGTTGGCCTGGTGACGCTGTGGACTTTGCGCAAGCGGGAACAGGCCTGAGCGCATAATCGAAAAGGGCGGCACTCAAGCCGCCCTCCCCCCGTTTGTGGCGTTGCGGAAGCGCTTGCCGGTCAGCCAGCAGTCGCGGTTCCAAGCCGGCGGCGTGCGAACAAAGCCGCCGCCGCGGCGCCGAACAGGAGCAGCATCGGCGGCGCCGGCACTTCGTGGCCGCCCGTGCTGCCGCCAGTCGAACCGCTCGATGTCGAGCCTCCGGAAGTCGAACTCGAGGTGGAAGACGAACCCGACGTCGAGGACGAGGTCGAGGAACTGGTGGAGGAGCTCGTCGATGAGGAACTGCTGCTGGTGACGTTGCCTGAGCTGGTCGAAGTCGAGCTGCTGCTGGTCACATTGCCTGAACTGGAACTGACATTTCCGGAAGAGCTCGAAACGTTGCCCGACGAACTCGAGACATTACCCGATGAGGTCGAGACATTGCCCGACGAACTCGAAACATTGCCCGAGGATGTGGAAGTCGATGTCGAAACCCCGCCGGTGCTGGTCGACACCCCACCGGTCGAGGTGGAAACGCCGCCTGTGGTCGTCGAGCTGGTAATGCCGCCGCTAGACGACGAGGTCGAGCCGCCCGAACTGGAGGTCGAGCCGCCCGACGTTGAACTGGAGCCGGTGCTGGTAGAGGAAATGACAACATTGCCGCCGCCGCCGCTGCTGCCGCCGCCGAAAAACCCGCCAAAAAAGCCGCCGCCGAAACCGCCGCTTGAGCCGCCGCCGATCACAACCGCGGTCCCGCCGCCGGACGAGCTGATCGGCTGCGGCGGTAGCGGCGGCAGATAGGGCATTGGCAAGGACGTCATCGCCAGTGCGGGCGGCTGGCAGCAGACCGCGCGCTTGACGATCCGGCGAACCCGCCTGACCTGCCGGGGTACCGTACGTTCGGCCCGGCGCAGGATCGGCTTGCGCGGCTGGGCCTTGGCGCCTTTAACGTGCTTGACGTACTGGACCTGCTTCGCCGGCTTCTCGGCGACATGGACGGCGCCGCCGCCAACCAACGCTCCGCCCACCGCAAGAGCGGATAATTTCGCGAGGGCCATCCGAACCGACATAGCTGTTGCTCTATTCTCGTTCCGCAGGGCGGCTGCTCGCGAGGAGTAGCCACTGATCGGCACAGTTCTATGCCATGAGAAACGCAGAGACAGGTTAAAGCGACAATGGAGTTAACCCCCTTTGATGCGTGCCGATTTGGGATTTTGGCGATTTGCGCCACCCGTGGTAGCCACCTGTCCCGAAATGAAACCGATTATTCCGGCATCATGAAGCGATAGCGGGTTGGGGTTCTACGCGGACTCACCCACGTCAGGCTCGAACAGACCTGCCTGGCTACCCGCAGGCGGGGCCAGATCAAGGTGGCGCCAGGCGGCATCGTTAAGGCAGCGCCCGCGCGCCGTGCGAGCGACCAGGCCGAGCTGGATGAGATAGGGCTCGATCACCTCCTCGATCGTGTCGCGCGGTTCGGACAAGCCCGCCGCCAGGGTTTCCACGCCAACCGGCCCGCCCTTGTAGATATCCGCGACCATCCGCAGATAGCGCCGGTCCATCGCATCGAGGCCGAGGCTGTCGACTTCGAGCCGGGTCAGCGCATCGTCGGCAACCGCGCGCGTCACGGTGCCGTTGCCGGCGACATGGGCAAAGTCGCGCACCCGGCGCAGCAGCCGCCCTGCAACCCGGGGCGTGCCGCGCGCGCGGCGGGCGATCTCGCGCGCGCCGTCCCGTTCCATGCCGATGCCGAGCAAGCGCGCGCCGCGCGTCACCACGCTTTCAAGCTCATCGACCGAGTAGAAATTGAGCCGCACCGGGATGCCGAAGCGGTCGCGCAGCGGGGTGGTCAGCAGGCCCTGCCGGGTGGTTGCGCCGATCAGGGTGAAGGCCGGCAAATCGATCCGCACCGACCGCGCCGACGGTCCTTCGCCGATGATCAGATCGAGCGCCCGATCCTCCATCGCCGGGTAGAGAATCTCCTCGATCACCGGATTGAGCCGGTGGATCTCGTCGATGAACAGGACATCGCCTTCCTCGAGGTTGGTCAGCAGCGCCGCGAGATCGCCCGCCTTGGCGATCACCGGGCCGGAGGTGGCGCGGAAGCCGACGCCAAGTTCGCGCGCGACAATTTGGGCCAGGGTGGTCTTGCCGAGGCCCGGCGGGCCGAAAAACAGCACATGATCCATCGCCTCGCGCCGGCTCTTGGCGGATTCGATGAACACCGAGAGGTTGTCCTTGGCCGCCGCCTGACCGACGAATTCGGCCAGAGTTTTCGGACGCAGGGCAACGTCGGCGTCGTCGGCCTGGCGGGCGGGGGAGGTGATCGGGATAGCGGTCATTTCAGGTGCGTCGAAACATTTTGTGAGTGATGCAGGATGCGTTGCACGAATACCGTGTCACCGGCCACCCGGTAGAGAATGCGGTGGCTGCGATGCACGTTGCAGCGCGTGCCTTTGCGAAAGTCTGGACGCGCCTCTCCTGCAAGCGGATGGCGGCGGAGCAACTCGAATGCTTCGTGAAATCCTCGCGCATATTCATCTGCGACATCGTCGCCGAAGCGTTCCGCGCTGAACTCGCTGATTCGGGCAAGATCGCTGCGCGCTGTGGCGCTCAGTTTGACTTCAGCCACGCCGCGAACGGCGCTCGGCAATGATTTCTTCGATAATCGCTTCGGGTTTGGCATCAAGATAGCCCGAAGCCTCGCCTTCTTCGATCATGGCGCGAACCCAGGCGGTGTCTTCTGCTTCGGCCCGATCACGCCGCACCAGTTCGCGTAAGTAGTCGCTCGCATCAAAGAACCGGCCTTCGGCGACGCGCGTTTCAATCCAGCTTTCGAGATCGGGCGGGAGGATTTTGCTGAGGTCTGACATGATGGGATTATCCTCTAACTTGGGGTGGGCAGCAAGCGGGTTTGGGCTGAGGACGGAGTTGTCAGTCATGTGATTGCATCCAGCGCCACAAAGGCACCAATTACGAAAAATGCTAACGCCAAAACTGCTGACGCCAAACCAGCTTTTGCAGCTCGCTCTCCATTCTCTTCGTATTGACCGTAGCTATACTCACGCCCTGTGTCGTATGCTGCACTATCTGCCTCACGAGACTGCCCGAAGGCAGCATTCATAAGGATCGCTTGCGAAAGGTACGCGGCAACATAAGCACCTAAGACAAATGCTAGTCCGAGAGCAAACCAGACAAAGGCCCACCAAAGCGCAGTTGGCTCAACGACAGCCTTCGAATTTCCAACAAAGGTGAGCAGCCCAACAATCGATGCACCATTTGCGACAAAGAGCCCCTTTAGACCTGTCTGCGCATACTCGGTGGAATATTTTAGTCGGCTAGAGGCTTCATCCCAGCGTCTATCAGCCTCCTTCAAAGCAAATTCTTTAATCACTGCTTGTTCAGAGCTCAAAGAATCACTCACCCCGCCGCCCTCTTCAACGCCACCCGCACAAGCTCGTTGAGCCCCGCGTCCTCGCCCAGCTCATCCACTGCCTGCGCCACTGCACTCGTCGCCACGACAGGCTTGAACCCCAAATTCTGCAAGGCTGAAACCGCATCCCTGCTCGCCGATCCAGCGGGCAGAACGGCCAATCCCGGCCCGCCCATCCCCACCGGCAAGGCTCCTGCCTTGTCCTTCAATTCATTGACAATCCGCCCCGCCAGCTTAGGCCCGACGCCCTGCGCCCGCGCCACCATCGCCGCGTCGCCGCCCGCACAGGCGCGCTGCAATTCCTCGATCGAAAGCGCCGAGAGCACCGCCAGCGCCATCTTCGAGCCCACCCCCTGCACGCCGGTCAGCAGGCGGAACCATTCGCGCTCGGCGCCGCTGGCAAAGCCGATCAGCCGCATGTCGTTTTCACTGACCTGCAGTTCGGTGTGGATCGTCACCATCTCGCCGCGCAGCCCCAGCGCATCGAGTGTCTTGGCCGAGCAATGGACCAGGTAGCCGACGCCGGCGACGTCGATCACCGCCCAGTCGGGACCGTAGTCGTCGAGCAAACCTGTGAGCCTCGCGATCATGCTTTGTTCCATGGCAGGCTTGTCTGCGCTTCGCTAGACCCCGCGCATTCCTATCCCCGCCAGATATGCGCATGGGCGATGGCTACGGCGAGCGCATCGGCCGCGTCCGCCCCGGCCAGCTTGACCCCCGGCAGCAGCACTTTGAGCATCGCCTGCACCTGCGCTTTCTCTGCCCCGCCGGTGCCGGTCAGCGCTTTCTTCACCAGCCGCGTGGCATATTCGCTGACCGGCATTCCGGTTCGCGCCAGCGCCAGCAGGCAGACTCCGCGCGCCTGGCCGAGTTTCAGGGTCGATTGCGGGTTGGTGTTGACGAACACCTCCTCCACCGCGCCGCTATCGGGACGGTGGCGCAAGATCACGTCGGTCAATTCGCGGTCGAGGGTCACCAGCCGCTGGGAAAGCGGCGCGGCCGGGTCGGTGCGAACCTGGCCGTTGGCGATGTGGCTGAGCCGGTTGCCGAGTTTGGCGATTACACCCCAGCCGGTAGTACCGAGGCCGGGATCGAGGCCAATTATGATCAGCCCAGCTTCTCCATCACCGCATCGGACACTTCGTAATTTCCCCAGACGGTCTGGATATCGTCGTCCTCGTCGAGCACATCGATCAGCCTGAACAGAGTCCCCGCCTCGCTCTCGCCGACGTCGACCTTGAGGCTGGGCTTCCACGCCAGCTTGACCGCTTCGGCCTCGCCCAAGGCGGGCTCAAGCGCGCGGGCGACTTCGTGCAGTCTGTCGATGCTGGTCCAGATCGCATGGCCCTCGGCGTCGCTTTCGACGTCCTCCGCCCCGGCATCGATCGCGGCACCCAGCACCTTGTCCTCGTCACCGGCGCTGGCTGGGTATTCGATCAGGCCGAGCCGTTCGAACCCGTGGCTCACGGTGCCCGAAGCGCCGAGATTGCCGCCGTTCTTGGCAAAGGCGGTGCGGACATTGGTGGCGGTACGGTTGCGGTTGTCGGTCAGCGCCTCGACGATCAGCGCAACGCCGCCCGGGCCATAGCCCTCATAGCGCACTTCCTCGTAGGTCTCGGCGTCGCCCCTGACCGCCTTGTCGATCGCCCGCTGGATGTTGTCCTTGGGCATCGACTGCGCTTTGGCGGCGTTGACCGCGGCGCGCAGGCGCGGGTTCATGTCGGGATCGGGCATGCCCATCTTGGCCGCCACGGTGACTTCGCGCGCCAGCTTGGAAAATTGCGCCGAGCGCTTCTTATCCTGCGCGCCCTTGCGGTGCATGATGTTCTTGTATTTGGAATGGCCTGCCATGGCGGTTATCTGAACCCGAGTGAACGTTGCGCCGCCCCTAGCCGAGTGCAGGACCAGCCGCAACGTGCCTGCAGGGCGCGGTCAGCCGTTGACGATGGTCCCGCCATTGGGATGCAGCACCTGGTCCGACATATAGGACGAATCCTCGCAGGCCAGGAACAGGAACGCTGGCGCGACCTCATTGGGCTGGCCGGGACGACCCATCGGCGTCTTCTCGCCGAATTGCGCCAGCTTTTCCTTGTCCGCGCCGCCGCAGGGATTGAGCGGCGTCCAGATCGGCCCCGGCGCCACCGCGTTCACCCTGATACCCTCGCCAACCAGGTTTTCCGACAGCGAGCGGGTGAAAGCGGTGATTGCCCCTTTGGTGCTGGAATAGTCGAGCAGGTCTTTCGAGCCCTGATACATCGTCACCGAGGTGCAGTTGATGATCGCGGCACCCTTGCCCAGATGCGGCCGCGCGGCCTGGACCAGATAGAACATCGAATAGATGTTGGTCTGGAACGTGCGCTGCAATTGCTCGGGCGTGATGTCGCGGATGTCCTCGTCGGGATGCTGCTCGCCGGCATTGTTGACCACGATGTCGAGCCGGCCCCATTCGTCGATTGTCCGGGCCACCAGCGCCTGCGCGGTGTCCGGCTGACCGAGATCGCCGGCAAAGACGATCGCTTGCGCCCCTTCCGCCTCGCAAAACTGCTGCGTTTGCGCGGCATCGTCGTGTTCGCACAGATTAGGAAATAGCGACCCTGGCCCCTTCGCGGGCATACAGCACCGCGACGGCGCGGCCGATCCCGCTGTCGGCGCCGGTAACGATGGCGACTTTGTCCTTCAGCCGCCCGGAACCGCGATAGCGCGGCTGCCATTCGGGCTTGGGCTCAAGCCGGGATTCGTGCCCGGGCAAGCCGTCTTCGTGGATCGGCTCGGCAAAATCGGCGCGGGGTTTGGTGCTATCGGTCATCGCTGCGGTTCCTTGCATCGGCGCATATCCCGGCCAACAGCCGGGGCGCCTGCAAGGTTCCGCAGCTCGTCGCTCAACCGAGGCCGAGCGCCGCTTTGTAGGTATCGAGCAGCATTTCCATCTCGCTGCGGTCGTCGGCGTTCATCTTCCGCAGGCGAACGATCTGGCGCATGATCTTTGCGTCATAACCGACCGCCTTGGCCTCGGCATAGGTATCGCGGATATCGTCGGCGATGCCCTTCTTCTCTTCCTCAAGGCGTTCGACGCGCTCGATCAATAGGCGCAGGCGGTCGTCGGTGGTCTCGGCCATCGTGGGGGTCTCTCGGACATGGGGTGATTCGATTGCGAGGCTGGTAGCGGGGGCGGGAGATTCGGCAAACCCGGGCCTGTGGAAATCCCTCGGGCGTCGCGAGGATCAGTGCGTCCCGCCGTTCAACTTCAAACTCTCGGCCATCCGCGCTAGCTGCTCCGGGGTTGCCTCGCTTTGATACTTCGCCTTCCATTCATCCGCCGGCATACCGTGGACCGCCTCGCGGGCCTGTGCCTTGTCGAGCGGCGCCCCGGCATCGACGATCCAGTCGGCCAGGCAGTTGCGGCAGAAGCCCGCCAGCCCCATCAGGTCGATGTTTTCCGCATCATGGCGCTGGCGCAAGTGGCGCACCAGCCGGCGAAAGGCCTCGGCCGCCACCTTGTCATCGAGAGTATCCAGCGCTTCCCCAATTTTTTCGTTCATGGCAATCGTCCTTGGTATTTGAGCGATGCTTTGCCATAGGGCGGCGCTTGAACGGAAGGACAATCGCTTGATCAGGCTTGAAGCGCGCGGACGCAAGGTGAAGATCCTGGCGACACTGGGACCGGCCAGCCGCGAGCCGGCAATGATCGCCAGGCTGCTCGAGGCTGGCACCGATGCCTTCCGCATCAACATGAGCCATGCCGATCAGGCGTCGCATGCCCAGACCATCGCCGCGATTCGCGCGGCGGAGAAGGAATTCGGCCGGCCGATAGCGATCCTCTGCGACCTGCAGGGGCCCAAACTGCGCGTCGGCGAATTCACCGATGGCCGCGCGGTTATCCGCCACGGCAGCCATTTCACGCTCGACCGCAATCCCGCGCACGGCGACGCCAATCGCGTCTGCCTGCCGCATCCCGAACTGTTCGGCATCCTGCAAAAGGGCCAGCGCCTGCTGATCGACGACGGCAAGCTGCGGCTGCGGGTGATCAGCGCCAGCGCGGACGAAATCCTGTGCTCGGCCGAGGTCGGGGGGGTGATCATGGACCGCAAGGGGGTCAACGTGCCCGATACCGTGATCCCGGTGTCGGCGATGACCGAAAAGGACCGGCGCGACCTTGCCTTTGCAGTCGAACATGGGGCGGACTGGGTCGCGCTGTCCTTCGTCCAGCGGCCCGAGGATGTTGCCGAAGCCCGCCGGCTGATGGGCGGCCCAAGGAGCTCCGGGGCGGCGCTGATCGCTAAAATCGAAAAGCCCGCCGCGGTCGATCGGCTGGAAGAAATCATCGAGCTGGCCGACGGCATCATGGTGGCGCGCGGCGATCTTGGGGTTGAGCTTAATCCCGAAGACGTGCCGCCGCTGCAGAAGCGCATTGTCGAGACCACCCGCCGTTCCGGCAAGCCGGTGATCGTGGCGACGCAGATGCTCGAATCGATGATCGAGAATCCGGCGCCGACCCGGGCCGAAGTGTCGGACGTCGCCAATGCGGTTTACGACGGGGCCGACGCGGTAATGCTTTCCGCCGAAACCGCTTCGGGGGCCTGGCCGGTCGAGGCGGTGACAATCATGCACCGCATTGCCATGCGGGTCGAGGCCGACCCCGGCTATCAGGCGCGGGTGCATTTTACCGAAGTCATGCCCGATGCGACCACCGCCGACGCGCTGGCGCAGGCGAGCGCCGCGATCGCCGAAACGGTCGCCATCGCCGGTATCGTCGTCTTCACCGGCTCGGGCTCGACCGCGCGTCGCGTCGCGCGAGAGCGGCCGGGCGCGCCGATGCTGGTGCTGACGCCCTCATCGAAGACCGCTCGCAAGATCGCCCTGTTATGGGGCGCCTATCCGGTGGTCACCCGCGATATCGGCAGCTTCGAGGAGATGATCGCCAAAGGCAAACGCATGGCGCTGCGCCACGGCTTTGGCACGGCGGGATCGAAGCTGATCGCGCTGGCGGGGGTGCCATTCGGGACGCCGGGTTCGACCAACCTGCTGCATGTCGTGACGCTGTCGGGCGATGAGCTGAAGCGGCATCATAGCGACTAAGCGCTGCCGCGCACGCCGAACAGTGCGCTGCCCAGCCGGATATGGGTCGCGCCGAGCATGATCGCGGTTTCGAAATCCTCGCTCATGCCCATGCTAAGGCCGTTGACGCCATGATCCTCCGCCAGCTTGGCGAGCAAAGCGAAATAAGGCGCGGGTTCGGTTTCCACCGGCGGCACGGCCATTAGCCCGAGCAGCGGCAGCTGGGCGGCACGGGCCTCGGCCAGCAGCGCGGGCAGGGCGGAAATCGCGCAGCCGCCCTTCTGCGCTTCTTCGCCGATATTGACCTGGACGAAGCACGGTACTCTGCGCCCCGCCTTGTCCATAGCCCGGGCCAAGGCTCCGACCAGCGAGGCACGGTCGAGCGAGTGGATGCAATCGAACAGCCGCACGGCTTCTTCCGCCTTGTTTGACTGCAACTGGCCGATCAGATGCAGTTGGAGTGGCCCATGCGCATCGCGCAGTCCGGGCCATTTCGCCGCCGCCTCCTGCACCCGGTTCTCGCCGAAAATGCGCTGGCCCGCGGCGATCAGAGGGGCGATGCGCTCCGGCGGGTGTGTCTTGCTGACTGCGACCAGCGTGATGTCCTCAGGCTCGCGCCGCGCAAGGCTGGCGGCGGCGGCGATGCGGGCGCGGATTTCGGCGAGTGGGAGTACGGGGCGGACTGCTGGCTGTTCCATCGCGCGATGCTATAGCGCGCCGATGCCCAAGCGCCAGCCAGCCTTGCCCCGCATTTGGCTCATCAGCGACGCCCGCAACGATGCGGCGCTGGAACGCGTGCTGAAGCGTTTGCCGCGTGGATCGGGGCTGATCGTCCGGCACTACCACCTGCCACCCGGCGAGCGGTGCGCCCGATTTGCCGAACTCATGCGGATCGCCCGCCGCCGCCGCCACGCCGTGGCTCTGTCGGCGGAGGTGGCGACTGCCCGCCGCTGGAGCGCCGCCGCCGCCTATGGCGCACCCCGCAATCTCGCGCGCGGTCCTGCGGGACTGCGGCTGGTGACCGCCCACTCACTGCACGAAATCGCCATGGCGCACCGCGCCCGCGCCGATGCGATCCTGCTCTCGCCGGTTTTCCCGAGTCGCTCGCACGCCGGGCGAGCAGCGCTCGGGCCGCTTCGCTACCGGTTGATCGCGGCGCGCGCGCTGGTCCCGGTGATCGCGCTGGGCGGCATGACGGCGCGGCGCGCCCGGCGGCTGGGCGCGGCGCGGTGGGCGGCTATCGACGGACTTTGCGGCGAAGCGAAGCGCCGTTTTTCGAAGGTTTCTTGACGAGGAGTCACCCGCCGGCGCATTAGAGGCCTGGAACGGGGAAGCACTATCATGGCAACGCGGGCTCCGCAGGCTTCGAAGCAGCAGCTGGCGAGTATCAGGCTCAACGCCGCCGCCCGGCGCGCGCTACGGCGCAGCGCCGAGCTGGGCGGAGGTGTGCTCCTGTTTGCCGGGATGCTATTCCTCGCCCTGGCGCTGACCAGCTACCATCAGACCGACGCCTCGTCCTCGACCGCCGCGGGTGGAGCAGTGCTCAACTGGATGGGTGCGGCCGGTGCCTGGGCGGCCGATGCCGCGCTGTCGCTGTTCGGGCTGGTCTCGGTCCTGCTGCTGCCGCTGCTCTATGTCTTCGCCCGCAAGCTGTGGCGGCTGGCCGAGGAAGAAGACGGATTGCTGGCGCCGTCCGACCAGCGCTGGTGGAAGCCCGCCGCCCTGCTGCTGCTGGCGATGGCGTTGCTCGGCACGGTGCTGTCGCTGACCTTCACCGGACCGGGGGGATCGCTGCCGGCATCGACCGGCGGCATTGCTGGACTGCTCGGCGCCAAAGCCATCCGCGCCGCAGCCGCATTGCTGCCCGGCGCTGCGCAAGGCTGGGCGATTTTGGCATCGGCGCTCGCCTGTCTTGGCTTCGGCGCGGTCCTCGCCGGGCGGGTGTTCGCGATCGACTGGATCGCGCTGCTGACTCTGCCCGTGGCGCTGCGCCGGGGCCCGCCAGGTGCCGATACCCAAAACCTGCCGTTCGATGCTGCGCCCGACCGCCAAGCCCGTGTCAGCAAGCCTTCCGGGACGCCGCTCGAAGCCCCGCGCAAGCCGCCGGAGATCACCGATCCGGCGCGCGCGGCCAAGCCGGCCGAGTTCACCGCCGGCAGCCGCCAGGGCGATCTGTTTGATGAATATGAGCTGCCCGGCATCGATCTGCTGGCCGAACCGCCGCCCAACTCCCAGCCCAAGATCGACAAGCTCAGCCTTGAGCGCAACGCCCGGCTGCTCGAAACCGTGCTCGACGATTTCAACGTCAAGGGCACTATCGAGGCGGTCCGCCCCGGGCCGGTGGTGACGATGTACGAGCTGGAGCCCGCCCCCGGGATCAAGGCCAGCCGCGTCATCGGCCTGGCCGACGATATCGCCCGCAACATGAGCGCGATCTCCGCCCGGGTGTCCTCGATTCCGGGCCGCACGGTGATGGGCATCGAATTGCCCAATGCCGACCGGCAGATGGTCTCGCTCAGGGAACTGGTCGCCTGCGAAGCTTTCGCCAATTCCAAGGCGATGCTGCCGATCATCCTGGGCAAGGACATCTCCGGGGGACCGGTAATCGCCGATCTGGCGACCATGCCGCATCTGCTGGTCGCCGGCACCACCGGTTCGGGCAAATCGGTCGGACTGAATTGTATCCTGCTGTCGCTGCTTTACCGGTTGACGCCGCAGCAGTGCCGGTTGATCCTGATCGATCCCAAGGTGCTCGAGCTCAAGAGCTACGACGAGATCCCGCACCTGCTCTCCCCGGTCGTCACCGAGCCGGCCAAGGCGGTGCGTGCGCTCAAATGGGCGGTCGAGGAAATGGAGCGCCGCTACCGGATGATGAGCGAGATCGGCGTGCGCAATCTCGCCGGCTTCAACGACAAGGTCCGCGCCGCCGCCGGCAAGGGCAAGCCGCTGGGCCGCCGCATCCAGATCGGCTTCGACCCCGACAGCGGCGAGGAACTCTACGAGGACCGCCAGCTCGACTACCGGGTGCTGCCGCAGATCGTGCTGATCGTCGATGAACTGGCCGATCTGATGATCACTTGCGGCAAGGACATCGAGGTGCTGATCCAGCGGCTCAGCCAGAAGAGCCGCGCCGCCGGCATTCATCTGATCATGGCGACGCAGCGCCCCTCGGTCGATGTCATCACCGGGGTGATCAAGGCCAATCTGCCCACCCGGATCAGCTTTGCCGTCACCAGCCGGATCGATAGCCGGACGATCCTTGGCGAACAGGGCGCCGAGCAGCTGCTGGGCAAGGGCGACATGCTCTACAAGCCCGCCAGCGACCCGGTAAAGCGCGTCCACGGACCCTTTGTCAGCGACGAGGAAGTCGAACGGGTGGCCGATCACTGGCGCGGCCAGGGCGTGCCCGCCTATGTCGATTCGGTCACCGAGGAACCCGA
>JAYVWX010000188.1:0-6658 GCA_043785715.1 Novosphingobium sp.
GGTTCGGTCACATTCACTCCCCTCCCGCTTGCGGGAGGGGCCGGGGGTGGGCCTGCTGGCCAGCCTGTGTTTACAAGCCCTCCCCTGGCCCCTCCCGCAAGCGGGCGGGGAATCGACCTGCTCGCCCTCGCCCCGCATGAGCGCGCCGCCGCGGGCCTGTTCGTCGGCTTCCAGTACCCGGTCGAGATTCCCGGCGTGTCCTTCGTCCAGTTCCTGCGCGAGGCGGCGAATGCGCAACGCACGGCGCGCGGGCAGGCGCCGCTATCGGGCGGCGAGTTCCTCAAGCTGGCGCGGGAGAAAGCCGCGTTGCTGCGGATGGACATGGACATGCTCAAGCGGCCGGTGAATGTCGGGTTTTCGGGGGGCGAGAAGAAGCGCGCCGAGATGGTGCAGATGGGCATCCTCGATCCCAGCTTCGCGGTGCTCGACGAGACTGACAGCGGTCTCGACATCGATGCGCTGCGGATTGTCGGCGACGGGATCAATGCGATCATGCGGCGGCTTGACAAGGGCGTGCTGCTGATCACGCACTATCAGCGGCTGCTCGATACGGTGAAGCCGGACTTCGTCCATGTGCTGGCCGGCGGGCGGATCGTCAGGACCGGCGGGGCGGAGCTGGCGTTGCAGCTGGAGGAAGAAGGCTACGAGGCGGTGGCATGAGCGAAGTACTGGCCCTGCCCACCAAACGAGACGAGGCGTTCCGCTACAGCGACCTCGAAGCGCTGGCCGGTGTCTGGCCGGTCGCGCGTGAGGACGTGCTGGTGCCCTCGGGGCAAAGCACCGCGCTCAGCATTGTCGAGGATTCGGCGGTCGAAGCCGTCGCCCGCCATCTGGTGATCGAAGTGGAAGCGGGTGCGAGCTTCGACCTGCGGATATTGAACAGCGGCGCCGCCTTTGGCCGCATCGCGGTCGATGCCCGGCTGGGCGAGGGCGCCAGCTTCACTCTGGGCGCGGCGCAATTGGGCACGGGTTCGCAGGTGCTGGAAATCGTCACCGAGGTTTCGCATAACGCGCCCGGTGCGGTCAGCCGCCAGACGGTGCGCTCGGTGCTGGCGGGCCATGCCACCGGCACCTATCTCGGCAAGGTCGCGGTGGCGCGCGGCAGCATTGGCACCGATGCCGGGCAGTCGGTTCGCGCCATGCTGCTCAGCCGCACGGCAACCGCAAACGCCAAGCCGGAACTGGAAATCTACGCCGACGACGTCAAATGCGCGCATGGCTGCGCGGTCGGCGAACTCGATGCCAACGGCTTGTTTTACCTCGAATCGCGCGGGCTGACGCCGCCCGAGGCCAAGCGGCTGATGCTGCAGGCGTTTGTCGCCGAAGCTTTCGCCGGGGCGCCGGATGAGGAGCGTTTGCAGGCGCTGGCGCTGGCGCGGCTGGGGGAACTGGTGTGAGCGGGGCGGCCAAAATCCTCCCCGAGCTTGCCTCGGGGAGGGGGACCGCCAGCGGCGCTGGTGGTGGAGGGGGATTCCCCTCCGTCAGCACTGACGCGCCGCCACCTGCCCGAGACAAGCTCAAGGAGGATTTAAGGGCTGATTTCCCCGGCCTGGCCGGCGGCTGGCACTACCTCGACACCGCCGCCACCGCGCAAAAGCCGCAATCGGTGATCGACGCCACGGTGCGGGCGATGGGCGCGGATTATGCTACCGTTCACCGCGGGGTCTACGCCCGATCGGCCGATATGACGCTGGCCTTCGAGGCGGCGCGGCGGCGGGTCGCGGCGTTTATCGGCGCTGCGGAGGATGAGATCTTGTTCACCCGCGGCGCGACCGAGGCGATCAATCTGGTGGCGCATTCATGGGGCGGTTCGCAACTTAAAGCCGGCGACCGCATTCTGCTTTCGGTGCTGGAACACCATTCCAACATCGTCCCCTGGCAGTTGCTGCGGGACCGGGTTGGGATCGAAATCGACGTCTGCCCGCTGACCGGCGACGGCCAAATCGATCTCGATGCGGCGGGGCGGATGCTGACCCCGCAGCACAGACTGGTTGCCTTCGCGCATGTCTCCAACGTGCTGGGCTCGACGCTCGATGCCCGGCGCGCCGCCGATCTGGCGCACGGGGTCGGCGCGAAGCTGCTGCTCGACGGCTGCCAGGCGGTGCCGCGTCTGGCGGTGGACGTTGCCGCGCTGGGCTGCGATTTCTACGTGTTTTCGTCGCATAAACTCTACGGCCCGACCGGGATCGGCGCGTTGTGGGCGCGGACGGACATCCTCGCCGCCATGCCGCCCTGGCACGGCGGCGGCGCGATGATCGATCGGGTGACGTTCGAGCGCACCACCTACGCCCAGCCGCCCACCCGTTTCGAGGCGGGAACGCCGGCGATCGTCGAGGCGATCGGGCTGGCCGCCGCGATCGATTATGTTGCGGGAATCGGCCTGCCGGCGATCCAGGCGCATGAGGATGGGCTTGGGGGACAGCTGCGCGCGGAACTGCGCAAGCTCAACTCGGTGACCCTGTTCGGGCCGGAGGATTCAGCGGGCATCGTCAGTTTCATGCTCGACGGGGTGCATCCGCACGACCTCGCCACCATATTGGACGAAGAGGGGGTTGCGATCCGCGCCGGGCACCATTGCGCCCAGCCGCTGATGGACCACCTCGGCGTGCCCGCCACCGCGCGGGCGAGTTTTGGACTGTATAGTGACGACAGCGATATTGCTGCGCTGCTGCGCGGCATCGAGCGGACGAAAAGGATATTCGGATGAGTGGGGACGAACAGAGCTTCACGGTTGAGGAAGTGGCGGGTGTGCCGCCTCCTCCCCGGGCGCGCGTCGATGAAGAGACTCCGGCCGAGAAGCTGGAGCGCAAGCGGGACTACCTCGAAGGCTTCCTCGCCGAAAAGCCGCAAGGGCTGGCGCCAGGCGAGCCGGGTGGTAATCTCTATGAAGCGGTGATCGACGCGCTCAAGGACATCTTCGATCCCGAGATTCCGGTTAATATTTATGACCTCGGGTTGATCTATGGTGTCGATATTACGGATGAGGGCAGCGTGACTGTCGCCATGACCCTGACCACGCCGCACTGCCCGGTCGCCGAATCGATGCCGGGCGAGGTCGAGCTGCGGATCAGCGCGGTTCCGGGCGTGCGCGATGCCGAGGTCAATCTGGTGTGGGATCCGCCGTGGGATATGGCCAAGATGAGCGATGAGGCCAAGTTAGAATTGGGAATGCTGTAATGACTGCTGCAACCATTCGCACCCGTCCCGCCGCCGTCATCCTGACGCACGCCGCCGAGGCGCGGGTGGCCAGGCTGATGGCGCAGGCGCCGGAAGGCGCAATCGGCGTCAAGCTGTCCACCCCGCGCCGCGGCTGTTCGGGATTGGCCTATTCAGTCGATTACGTGACCGAGGCAGACAAGTTCGACGAGCGCATCGAAACGCCGGGCGGCCTCTTCTTCATCGACGGGGCGAGCGTGCTCTATCTGATCGGTTCGACGATGGACTGGGAGGAAGACGATTTCACCGCGGGCTTCACCTTCGCCAACCCCAATGCCAAGGGCAGTTGCGGCTGCGGCGAAAGCTTTACGGTCTGATCGGCTTGAGCACTTGCCTGAGCGCGGCAATGCAGGTTACCCGGTCGACGTCCTTGCCGTCGCTGGCGCGCCGCGCATCGACATAGGTCGCCTGTGGCTCACGGCCGGCGGCCGCCGGGTATAGGTAAATGTCGAGCACGCAGGCCGCGCCGCTGAATTGCAGCTTGCGGGCATCCCCCTCCCAGACATCGAGCCGCGCCGGTCCGAACTGGCGGACGAGATCGGCTTGGGCTGCGCCGATCACGCCTTCCAGGCCCGGCATGGCGAGTGCCTGGGCCGGCGGGACAGCGCGCACCGGCGCCCGCACTGGCGGTAGCCGCGATGGTTGGCGCGTGGTGCCGGTTACCGGGCCCTTGCTGGCGCCTGTCACCGCGCTGCCGCCGGCGGATGCGCCGCAGGCGGCCAGCAGTGGCAGAATGAAAAGAATGGCACGCTTGTCACGCCGCATGCGGCAGGTTTCCTTGTAATGCAGCGATGGTTTGCAGCGGCCGGCGCACCGCTGTCAACGCCGCCGGACTTGCCGGCGCATCGTCCCGCCATTAGGCGACCTTCAATTCCGCTTCGCGCGTCACAAGGATTGCCATGCCAGACCCGAAATTCGACGTCATCGCCATCGGCAACGCCATCGTCGATGTCATGGCGCCCTGCGAGGATGCGCTGATCGAGCGGCTGGGTCTGGCGCGCGGCGGGATGATGCTGATCGATAGCGACCAGGCGCGCGAGCTTTATGCCGCGATGGGCCCGGCGCGGGAGATTTCCGGGGGCTCAGCGGCGAACACGCTGGCGGGGCTGGCAGCACTGGGTGCGCGCTGCGCGTTCATCGGCCAGGTGGCGGACGATCAGCTCGGCGAGGTTTTCGCGCATGACATCCGCGCCGCCGGCATCGCCTTTGCGACGCCGCCGCGCATTGGCGATCCACCGACCGCGCGCTGCCTGATCTTCGTCACCCCCGATGCCCAGCGGACGATGAACACCTACCTTGGCGCTTCGCAGTTCCTCCCCGCCGCCGCGCTCGACGAGGCGGCTATTGCGGATGCCGCGGTGCTCTATCTCGAAGGCTATCTGTGGGATCCGGAGGAGCCGCGCGCGGCCATGCGCGCAGCGATCGCGGCGGCGAAGAAGGCGGGGCGGAAAATTGCCTTCACCCTGTCGGACAGCTTCGTCATCGCGCGCCACGGCGAGGATTTCCGTGCGCTGATCGACGCGCGCGAGATCGACATCCTATTCGCCAACGAGCACGAGCTGGCGGCGCTGACCGGGCTTGACGGTTTCGACGACGGCATCGCCGCGCTGGCGGACAAGGTGCCGGTGCTGGTCGTCACCCGCAGCGCCAACGGCGCGGTCGCGGTGGCGCACGGCGAGCGGGCCGCGGTGCCTGCGCAGCCGGTCGCCAAAGTGGTGGATACCACCGGGGCGGGGGATCTGTTTGCCGCCGGTTTCCTGTTCGGCCATGTGTGGGGGCGGGAGCTGGGCGAATGCCTGCGGCTCGGCGCGATCTGCGCGGCGGAGGTGATCTCGCACTACGGCGCGAGGCCCGAGGCGGATCTGAAGGCGCTGGTGGCGCAGGCGCAGGCCTGAACGCGGCGACCTTCGCGTCCGGTCAGCCCGCGTGCAACACGCCGTGGTAGAGCGGATCTTCCAGCGCCCGTCCGGCGCCGATGGCAACGCAATTGAGTGGATTCTCCGCGACCCTCACCGGCAAACCGGTCTCACGTGCGAGGCACAGGTCAATATCGGCGAGCAGCGAGCCGCCGCCAGTCATGATAATGCCGCCCTCGATGATATCGGCGGCGATTTCCGGTGCGGCATTCTCCAGCGTGCTGCGCACCACCTGGACGACCTGGCCAACGCATTCGGCCAGCGCTTCGGCAATTTCGGCCTGGGTGATGCTGATCTCCCGGGGAACCCCCCGGGCAACATCGCGGCCCTTGATCAGCGCGGTCCTCGGCGCGCCATTTGGCGTGTACAGGGCGGTGCCCAATTCCTTTTTCACCCGTTCGGCGGTAGCCTCCCCGATCATCAGATTATGGGTTCTGCGGACATGGAAGGTAATCGCCTCATCCATCTTGTCGCCGCCTACCCGCGCGGACATGGCCATGTTCATACCGCCGATCGAGATCACGCCCACCTCGGTGGTGCCGCCGCCGATATCGACGACCATCGAGCCGATCGGATGGGTTACCGGCAGATCGGCCCCGATCGCGGCCGCCATCGGCTCGTCGATCAGCCACACTTTGCGGGCGCCGGCATTGGAGGCGGCATCGCGGATCGCCCGGCGTTCGACCTGGGTCGATCCCGACGGCACGCAGATGACGATTTCCGGCCCGAACCAGGGCATTCCCCGCTGGCCCTGCGCCTTGCGGATGAAATGCTTGATCATCTGCTCGGCGACTTCGAGATCGGAAATCACGCCGTTGCGCAGCGGGCGGATAGCCTTGATGTTTTCCGGCGTTTTACCCAGCATCAGCTTGGCATCGCTGCCCACCGCCAACACGCGCTGCACCCCCTTGATGGTCTCGATGGCGACTACCGACGGCTCCGCCAGCACGACGCCGGTTCCCTTGAGATAAACGACGGTATTGGCCGTACCGAGGTCGATCGCCAGGTCGGAGGACGCGAAGGAAAACCGGTTAAAGAAGGACATGCGGGCGAAAACTCTTTCGAGGTGGCGGGAAGCGCCGCGCCAGCGCCACCGAACCTGACCGGCAGATGAACCGATTGCCGCAATCCCCCCAGGCGGTGCTGGTGGAAGGCAGCGGGCGAATCGGCGGCGCGGGATGACGGCAATGCTTGCAGGAACCGGGCCCTGGCATGAAAGTCCCGGTTTGTGAACCCTCGCGCCAGTCCGTTTCCCGTTCCGGCGACGATTTCTGGTTTCGTCTCAAATCCGCCCGGTAGACCAGCAGCACATTGCCCAAGCAAAAAGGCGGCAGGAATATCCCGCCGCCTTTCTACCGAATAAGCCGTGGCCGCGATCAGAACTTGACCCTGACACCCGCATAGAACCGGCGACCCAGCGCGTCGTAAGTGCCGGTGTCGGTATCCTGTCCGTAATTACCCACCCCCTTGCCAAGGCCAGCCCGGTGTGATTCATCCTGTTCATGAATCGCGAGGAACTCGAACGG
>JAYVWX010000189.1:0-6418 GCA_043785715.1 Novosphingobium sp.
AGAGCGGCTGCGCCGGCACCTGCGGCTCAAGGCGCTGCTGGGCATCCGCAAGCGCGCGATGACGCGCGGCCGCTGGTCGCTCAAGGCCTGGACCTCGGCGCATGTCTACCTCGGTTTCGCGCTGATCGTGATCGTCACGCTGCACACCGGCTTCCAGTTGGGCTGGAACGTGCACAGCCTCGCTTACGCCTTGATGATGCTGGTGATCCTGTCGGGCATTTTCGGCACCGTGGTCTACGCCACTCTGCCGGCGGCGCTCAGTCAGAACCGCGAGGAAATGACCCAGGGCCAGATGATCGACAGCATCCGCGCGATCGACCGCCAGCTGCACGAGGCGGCGCAGCCGCTGCCGCGTAGCGATACCGATCTGGTGATCGCCGCGCTGGCGCAAAACGAATTCGAGGAGGGGTTATGGCGCCGGCTGTCGGGACAATATCCCCGATGTGCGACCCGCAGGGCCATCGCGGGCCTGGGCCTGAGCGATGATGCCGGATCGGGCGATGCTGCAGCCGGCCGGGTCGAAAAACTGCTGATCCGGCGCGGCGCGCAGCTAGAGCGGCTGCGCCGGCACCTGCGGCTCAAGGCGCTGCTGGAGGTCTGGCTCTATGTCCATGTGCCGGCCACCGTGGCGCTGCTCGCCGCCCTCACCGCGCATATCGTAAGCGTGTTCTATTACTGGTGATGCCCGGCGCAACCTTCCGCCTCAGGCAGATCGAACTGACCGCTGACGGGCGCGAAATCGTCCGTGACCGGGAGGTCGCCGCGCCGGAAGTGGCGGTGGGGCGGGCCGCGGACAACGCTATCCACCTGCCTGACCTCGCGGTTGAGCCGAACCATGCCGTCATCGCGCGGCTGGACGACGATCATATAGCGGTCACCTCGCTTGGCACCCTGGGATTTGGTCTGGATGGCAGGGTTACGCTAGCCGCGACGGTCGATTGCCGCGCCGGGGCGGAACTGCGGTTCGGCGGTTTCCGCATCACGGTTTCGCAGGCTAGCGATGGCGCGGCTCTGCTGACGATCCGGCAGATCGCGGAAAAGGGGATCCTGGCCGCCGATTTCGACGAGAAGCGCAGCTTTTCGCTCGTGGGTTTGCTGCCGGGCAAGCGGAAGGTGTCGTGGCTGGCGGCGCTGCTGATCCTCGCCATCTTCCTGGCGCTGCCCATCGCCAGCCACCGGATGCGAGAGGCTGACGCCAGGTCGCCGGTGATCGGTGATGCCAGCTGGCGCCCGGGCAAGCTCAGTCTCGCTCACCATGGCCTCGAGGATCGCTGCGAGGCCTGCCATGTCAAGGCCTTCGTCTCGGTGCGAAACGAAACCTGCGCCGGGTGCCACAAGGACGCGCATGACCATGCCCCCACCACCCGCCTTGCCGGGGCGCGGGCCGATCCGCCCCTGGGAGAGAGTTTTCTGCAATTCGTGGCGCTGGGCTTCGGCAAGCCGGGTCCGGGCGCCTGTGTCGATTGTCATAGCGAGCATGAGGGGGCGGGACGGATGGCAGCGCCGCAGCAGCAGTTCTGCGCCGATTGCCACGGCTCGCTGGGCGAACGGCTGCGCGATACCAAGCTGGGGAATGCCGGTGACTTCGGCAAGCTGCACCCGCAGTTCGCAGCCCGGATCGTCACCGATCCGGCAACCCGGCGGCTGAGCCGGGTTTCGCTCGATGCCCGCCCGCGTGAGAACAGCGGTTTGGCATTTTCGCACCAGCTCCATCTCGATCCAATGGGCGGTGCGGCCCGCATGGCCGCCTCGATCGGCAGCGAGCGGGGGTATGGCAAGGGCCTTGCCTGCAAGGATTGCCACAGACCGGGCGAGGACGCCGTCCGCTTCAAGCCAGTGGACATGGAACGGGACTGCGAGGGTTGCCACAGCCTGGCCTATGATAAGGTCGGCACCACGTTCCGCACGCTTAAACACGGCGATGTCGATCAGATGATCGCCGATCTGCGCGCGGCCGACTTCAGCCCGACTCTGGTGAGCGGCCGGCGGCGCCCCGGAGATTATGCTGCCGGTGGTTCCTATTATGCCGACTTTGCCGCACCATTCAGCGGCGAGGGGCTGATCCGCCGGGCGCTCTCGCGTGACGGGGTCTGCGGCGAATGCCACACGCCGGCGATGCGGGGCGGAAAACCGGGGGTCATGCCGGTAACGCTGGTCACGCGCTATATGGCGCATGGCTGGTTCGACCATAAGCCCCACGCCCAGGAGAAGTGCGGCACCTGCCACGCGGCGGAGAAGTCCCGTTTTGCGAGTGATCTGCTGCTGCCCGGGATCGCCACCTGCCGGACCTGCCACCTTGGCGAAGACAGCCGCAAGGCCGACGTTCCCTCAAGCTGCGCGATGTGCCACAGCTACCATCCGGGCGCGGGCGCACCGCGCAATCCGCGATCGAAGAATAGTTAATCGACGGTGTCTAAAGGCTGGCTGCAACCGCCGTGGGGGAGACATTGGTGCTGATCGCGCAGATTACCGATATCCATATCGGCTTCGACCCGGGCAATCCGGACGAGGCTAACCGGCGGCGGCTGCGCGCGGTACTGGACCGGCTGCCCAACGGTCCCAACCGCCCCGACCTGCTGCTGATGACCGGCGACCTGACGGAATCGGGTGACGGCGAAAGCTTCGCCTGGCTGGCCGAAGCGGTGCGACACTGTCCGTTTCCGGTCTGGCCAATGGTCGGCAACCACGATGACCGCGCCGGGCTGCTCGCAGCCTTTCCGGATACGCCGCAGGATCGCGGCTTCGTCCACTACGCCGTCGAATTGACAGGCCTGCGCCTGCTGCTGCTCGACACGCTCGAGCCCGGCCGCCACGGCGGCGCCTTTTGCGCAAGCCGTGCCGCCTGGCTCAGCGCGCAACTGCAGGCGCACCGGGACACCCCGACCGTGATCGCCATGCACCACCCGCCCTTCGCCGCCGGGATCGACTGGATGGATCCCGACCCGGCCGAGCCATGGATCGCGCGCTTTGCCGCAGCCACCGCAGGGCACGATCAAATCCAGGCGATCCTGTGCGGCCACCTCCACCGGCCGATTGTCACGCGCTGGAATGGCGCCGCGCTGGTCGTTGGTCCATCATCGGCACCGGCCATCGCGCTGGACTTGAGCGCGATCGATGCCGAACGGCCCGATGGCCGCGCACTGGTCCGCGATGAGCCGCCCGGCTATGCGCTGCACCGCTGGGACGGGCGCGCGCTCGTCACCCATTTCGAGAGCCTGGGCAATTTCGCGCCGCTGGCTTGGTTCGACAAAACCATGCAGCCGATGATCCGAGGCATGGTTGGGGAGCGGGGGGTGAGCACCCGTTAGGTCGTCCTACTCCCCTCCCGCTTGCGGGAGGGGCTGGGGGTGGGTCTGACATAAAATGCAGAAGCCGGTTTATTATTGATCACTGACCCACCCCTAACCCCTCCCGCAAGCGGGAGGGGGATACCACGTGCATCGCGCTACCGCCCCGCCCGCCAGTCTGCCATATCCAACTCATCGCGCACCTTGAACGGGAAGCCGCGCCGGCCCAGGAACAGCCGCTCCATCTCGGGGCGGGTGAAGGGCCGCGAGCCCAGCCGCCCGAACACCGCGATCTGCCCGCCGGTTTCATCCACCGCGCGGTCGCGGTCGAGGCCTTTGGACAGCGACAGCGCCGGTGACGGGGTCTTCGCCCAGGCGATCAGCTCGGGCATGGGCGCAGGTGAGAAGCCGTAGAAATTGGGCTGGCTGTCGGGCGAGGTCAGTTGCAGCACCTTAAGGCCGTTGCGCCCGTCGGCGACGTAGGCGAACAGCGAGGCGTTGGTCGAGGCGACGATGACATCCTCGGCATCGTTCAATTGTCCGCCGAAAGTCACCTTCTCGGTAATCTTCGGGACGAACGGCCGGGTGATGTCGACGATCACCAGCCCCTCCTGTTTCGCCGCGACATAGGCATAGGTGCGGGCGAGATAGACCCGCCGGGCATCGGCCAGCGGCACGGTGCCGGATGGCACTGCCACTGGATTGCGCAGGTCGGTTACGTCGAACAGCTTGAGCCCGTCGCGGTCAGTCACCCACAGGAAACGAAACTGGATTGCGCTCGCCCGCGCGTCGGTCAGCGCGCGTACCGCCGCAAGCCGGGGAGCCAGCGGGTTCCTGAGATCGACCACCACCAGGCCCTTTGCCGCGGTGATATAGGCGACCTCGCCGGCCAGCACGATATGCCGGGCGCCATTGAGCACCCCGTCCGGGTTCCAGGTCACCGCACGCTTGAGGAAATTGTTGCGCAGCTCGCCATCGGCGAAGGTCTCGACATTGACCAGGATCAGCCCCTCGACGCTGTCGGTGACGGCGGCATAGGAGTAGATCGGCAGGAAGGGCTGTTCCTGGTTGATCTTGCGCAGCTGCGCGGTGCTGCGCTGCGGGTTGATCGGCTGCATTGTCGGCAGCGCCATGCAGGTGGCGTTTTGCGTATCGACCCGCGCATCATGGCCGAGTGGCGAGAACGGGGCGGAGACGATCGGGTCGGACACCCCCTTGTTGGCGATCGAGGCCACATCATAGACGCGCAGGCCGCCGCGCCCTTCGGCGACATACATATATTCGCCGCGCAGTTGCAGACAGCCGACCGGCCCGCGCGTGCCCTGCACGACATTGCGGAATTCCTCGAGCGGGTGGGTTTCGCCCGACAAGCCGCCGGCGAAAGTCTTGCCACGCGTCCAGTTCTTCAGCTCACGGCGATTGCGCTCGACATGCATGCGGTAATAATCGGGATAGGCGTAGCGTTGGAGATAGGAGCCGATCACCGCCTGCGGTTCGTCCCATTCGGTGACGCGCACCGCCTCGAACCCGCCCGCCAGCCCGGTCCAGGCGTTGAGCCCGACGAAGTTGACGAAATTGGTGCCCAGCAGCAGCAGCTGCGCCATGATCGCATTGTTGTCGTCGGCGGCGGACAGATGGCAATCGGTGCAGGTCTTGGTCTCGGTCAGCCGCACGGTATGCGGGAAATGCGGCGCGAAGGCCTGGCTGGAAAAGCCGATGCCGCTGATCGGGGGCTGCTGGATATAGATCCGCTCGCGGTTGGCATTGGTCGACGACAGCACCAGCGCCGAGGTCGAGCGCACCGGCGCGACCTGGTTGCCCTTGGTGGTCATATGCTTGCCGAGCTGGAACATCTCGTCGCGCGCCACCTGCGGGTTGTAGGTGGCGAAGTTGCGCGTCTCCTCGCCCTCGTAGTGGTTGACGGCGGACTTCCAGTTGGCCTCGACCGGCAAATGGCAGCCGCCGCAGCTGGTCGTCCAGCTCAGGTGGCAGGTGAAGCAGGCGACCTCCTTGTCGCCATGCGCGCGATCATCTCGGGGCACGCCCGGGCCGAAGGCGAAGCTGCCATCGTCGGCCCCCGAGCGGCTCATCAGCTTGGCGCGCGCCGCCTTGGCATTGAACGCCGGGGATGCGGGATCGACGCTGTCCTTGACCAGGCTGACCCGCCACGAGAGCGCCGGATCGACGATAGAGCGCTGGGTAAGCTGGCGGCGGCCGAACTCGTCAGTGACCCATTCGAAGCGGCGCTGGCCGTCAGGATTGCGCAGCAGCGCCAGGTCGGTGCCCTTGGGCGGAGCGGCCGGGCCCGAGGTCAAGAGGTTGGGATAGGCATCCGCGCTGCCGTGGCAGTCCTTGCAGCCGATCTCCACCGCATTGGCGACTTCGCCATAGATCAAGCCGTTGCCGTGGCTGTCCTGGGCGAAGTGGCAATCGGCGCATTGCATGCCTTTTTCGGCATGGATGTCCATGAGGTGGACGGTCTTGCCCGGATTGACGCCCGGCGGAACGAACTTGCCCTCGCCTTTGCGCCGCCATTTTTCCGGATCGCCGGGCGGCACGATCTTGCCATCGGCGTCGAGCAGATTGCCCTCGCGGTCGCGCTTGAAGACGCCGCGAAAGTTCCAGCCATGGCCGTGATAATCGGCGAACTGGGTGTCCTTGAGCTCGGGATTGAGGTCGTAGACATTGCGCAGGAAATCGAGATCGCCCCATTTGCCGCGCGGCGCGGCGCCCTCGGGATTGCGTTCCAGCACCTCGTGCGTCTGCGCCGCTGTCGGATATTTCTGCTTCTCGGGCCACATCTTCGGCGCGTCCGCCTCATAATCCCACATGGTGTAGCCGAGGTAGGAGTTCAGGAACATGTTGGGCTGGTGCATGTGGCAGTTCATGCATTGCGCGGTGGGAATCGCGCGGGTGAAGCCGTGGACCAGCGGGTGGCCGCGCTCGCGATCCTGCATGGTGATCGGGCCATCGTGGGCATCGCCCTCGTGCCCGGCTTCGGTGGCACCATGTTCGGCTGAAGCAGCGCCGAGCTCGCCCGCAGCGGCCGGTTTGCCGTGTTCGTCGAGCCCGGCGGTCGCGTGCGCGTCGCCCGCGCTCATCGCGTGCCCGGCCATCGTCCCGTGCGGGGC
>JAYVWX010000190.1:0-7330 GCA_043785715.1 Novosphingobium sp.
GATTGGCGACCAGGAACCGGATTCCCAGCGATGGTTCACCGCCGCCGGTATAAAAGCGCAGCAACAGGCCCAGCACCACCGCTCCGATGCCGGCGAGGATGAGGTTGGTGCCCGGCCCCGCTGCCGCCACCAGCATCATCCCGCTGCGCGGATTGCGCAGGCGCATCTTGTCGACCGGCACCGGTTTGGCCCAGCCGAACACCGGCCCCTTGGCCAGCGCCAGCATGCCCGGCAGGATCACCGTGCCGATCGGATCGACGTGGCGCAGCGGATTGAGGCTCAACCGCTTCTGCTCCTGCGCCGTCGGATCGCCGAGCAATTTCGCCACCCAGCCATGCGCCACCTCATGGAAGACAATGGCAATGATGAGCGGAATGATTAGAGCCCCGGCCTGGAACAGCGTGTCGTTCATAGCTGTTCCTCGTCGAAGGGCATGCCGAACATCCTGTGATCGGCCATCAGTTCTTTAACACTTCCACGCGAACCGGCGCGCGGGATCCCGCCTGCTGTTCAAGCTTTTTGTCGAAGGTGGAAAATTTGCTGGCAGCCTCAACTACCGCAACATGAACCATGTCGGACCAGTCACCCCCGTCCCGAAAGCGCTCGACCGCCCAGCGCAGGCGATCGCGGCCCTTGATCACGGCCCGCTCGATGGAAAGCAGCAACAGGGCTGTAGCAGCGAACTGCTCCCGGCTCATTCGGCCCGCGCTCGTCATCAACCAACCCAGTTCGAGGAGGACAGTATGCGTGATTTCGATAGGGCCTTCCATGACGCGGTCAGCGATCGGTGTCTGGACCGGATCGTCGCGTATTAGCCATCGTGCAATTATGCAGGTATCGACAGCTCTGATCATTGCTTGTGTTTGATCAAGTGGTTCTTGACTGCCTCGTTGTGAGCTGCCTCGCGCATTGCCTCAAGCGAGAGGGGCGGCCCATCGTAGTGATAGAGTGCCTGAATTTGCCGCAGCGCATCCGCAGCCGTCAGCCCGCCAGATGATCCTGGCCGACGCTTGAACACCACCTCTTCGCCGCGCTCGAAAACATCGAACACCGTGCCTTCGCTCAAACCCAGCCGGTCCCGAACGTCTTTTGGGATCACTACCTGACCCTTCGCCGAGAGTTTCGTTTGCGCAGACATGTCGGTAAGATACGTCTTACCGAGCCCTCGGTCAACCAGCCGCTTCCGCCAACAGGATTTCCGCCAACCCGTGCGGCCGCGTGTTCATCACCTGGTGGCCCGCGTCGATCTTCACGGTGCGGTCGCAGTGCAATTGCAGGGCGAAGCGTTCCTGCCAGGCTGGCGGCAGGCACATGTCCTGCAGGCACAGGACCAAGCTCGACGGGATTGCGGCGAGGTGATCGAAGCGCCAGTCACGCTGGGTGTAGCTGCACGCTGGCCACATTTCTTTGCCCAGCATCGCCATAAAAGCGTCGCCCTCGGCGGCGCTCATATCGTTGCAGAACATCGTGCCGAAGCGCTCTTCACTTGTCGATGTAGCGGGATCGACTGGCCAGCCCACTTCATCCGGATTGGTGCCATGCAGGCCACTGCCCATCTTCTCCATCATGGTCTTGCCTTGCCCCGGCGCGATGCAGGCGACGAAGATCAACCTGCGGATCAGGCCCAGCGGTGCGAACTCGGCCATCAGCGGCAGGATGGTGCCAGCCTGCGAGTGGCCAACCAGCACGATATCGCGCATGTCCGCCGCTGTGAGATCGGCGATGAGTTCGCGGGCGATATCGGCAAAGACAATGGCGGATGTATCGCGCCCGCGCTTGGTGCCGCAACCGGGTACATCGAGCGCCAGGCAGCGCGCCGTGCCGCCCGATTGGGCCTGCATCGCCGCAATCGTCTCGTCCCACACCCAGCTGCCCTGGCCGCCGCCGTGGAGGAAGGCGAAGTCAGTCATCGTCTTTGTCTCCGAGATCGCGCGCTACTTTGGGAGTGGCCAGCAGCGCGTCGATCTTGCCAGCCACATCGAAGCTTTCGTCGCCGACGAATTTCAACTTCGCGGCATATCTGAGCTTGAGCCTTTGTGCCACCGCCCGCTGGAAATAGGCGGTGTTGGTCCGCAGCGCTTTCAGCACCGCTTCCTCGTCAGTGCCGAGCAATGGCTTCACGAAAACCAGGGCATGCCGCAGATCGGGCGACATCCGCACTTCGGTGACCGAGGTGGTATGCGCGGTGAGCACCTCGTCATGCACTTCCCCGCGCGTCAGCAGTTCGGACATGACATGCCGCACCTGCTCGCCGACCTTGAGCAGACGGACGCTGCGGGTTTCAGGCGTGGCTGGGGGGCGCGGCATTCAGTTTCAACCTTCGTCCATCTTGGCCAAAATCCGCTTCATCGAGCGCAGATTCCGCGCCGTGCCCCTGGCGCCAAGCCGCCGCTCGATGAAGGCGCCGACCAGCTTGCTTTCGGCAACACCGGCGACATAGTCGATATGCAGCGCGCGGTCACCCATGGCGAGGCGTTCAGGGCCGGTCCGGTCAGACTGGAGCTTTTCGAAGCCTGCGGAGTCCACCGGCCTATCCAGGAACAGCGTGTGGACGAAGTTTTCCTGACCGTCTGCCTCGAAGGGGTTTTCCGCGATCGCCCGGGCCAGCGCATCGCGCGAGCGGACCAGCGCCACGCTGTTCATACCGAACCGCTCGTGCATCATCAGCCGCAGCTTTTCCTCGAGCCCTTGATCGGGCCGCTCGGCATGGTCGAACAGCACATTGCCGCTAGCGACGACGGTTTCGATGTTGGTGAAACCCTCGGCTTCAAAGGCGCTGCGCAGATCGGACATGGCAAGCCGGTTGCCGCCGACATTGATCGATCCGAACAGGGCGAGGTAGCGGCTCAAAGCGCTCCAGATCCCCACAATGCGAAAAGCGCAAGAAGTGCAGCGAGGAGGATCAAGGAAATAAAAGGAATGAGGCGATGACCTTTGGCCAAAAGCTTGGCTTATAGCTCATCGCATCAACACCAATTCACAATCGTTTTGAATCACAGCGTCCGCTCGCGCATCTCGACCTCGAAGGTCTCCAGCACGTCGCCCGCCTTGATGTCGTTGGTATCCTGCAGCACCACACCGCATTCCAGACCGGCGCGCACTTCGGCAACATCGTCCTTGAACCGCCGCAATGAGGCAACCGTGGTCTTGCTGACGATGACGTCGTCGCGGGTGATGCGGGCATGGATGCCCTTGCGGATATAGCCGTCGGTGACCAGCAGTCCCGCCGCCTTGTCATGTTTGCCGGCCGGGAAGATTTCCTTGATGTCGGCGCGGCCAACCACGGTTTCGATCCGTTCCGGCCCCCACTGACCGGCCATTTCCTTGGCGACGTCTTCGGTCAGCTGGTAAATCACGTCGAAATACTTCATCCGCACCTTCTGGCGCTCGATCATCTCGCGCGCCTTGGCGTTCGGGCGGACGTTAAACCCGACGATCGGCGCGCCGGAGGCATGCGCCAGCATCACGTCGCTTTCGGTGATGGCGCCGACGCCGGCATGCAGCACCCGCACCTTGATTTCCTCGTTGGAAATCTTGTTGAGGGCATTGACGATCGCCTCGGTCGAGCCCTGGACATCGGCCTTGATGACCACCGCATATTCGATGACATTCTGCTTGGCCTGCATCGCCGAAAACATGTTTTCGATGCTGGCGGGGGCCGAAGTGGTACGTTTGGCGGTCGCCTGTTCGTGGCGGTAGCTCGCAACTTCGCGCGCGCGGGCTTCGCTGTCGACCACGGTGAGCGTGTCGCCGGCCATCGGTACACCGCCGAGGCCCAGCACTTCGACCGGCAGTGAAGGCGGCGCCTGCTTGATTTGGCGGCCCTTGTCGTCGACCATCGCCCGGACGCGGCCCGACTGGGTGCCCACAACAAAGATGTCGCCGACTTTCAATGTGCCGCGATTGATCAGCACCGTCGCCAGCGGGCCCTTGCCCTTGTCGAGCCTGGCTTCGATCACTGACGCAACCGCCGCCCGGTCGGGGTTCGAGCGCAATTCCAGCAGCTCCGCCTGGAGCAGGATCTTCTCGATCAGCGTATCGAGGCCGTGGCCGGTCTTGGCCGAGACTTCGACATCCTGGACGTCGCCCGACATCTGCTCGACGACGATCTCGTGTTCCAGCAGCCGTTCGCGGATTTTCTGGGCATTGGCTTCCGGCTTGTCGATCTTATTGATCGCGACGATCATCGGCACGCCGGCGGCCTTGGTGTGGCGGATCGCCTCGATGGTCTGCGGCATCAGCCCATCGTCGGCGGCTACCACCAGCACAACGATATCGGTGAGATTGGCGCCGCGCATGCGCATTTCGGTGAACGCCTCGTGGCCCGGCGTATCGAGGAAGGTGATCAGATCGCCGCCCTTGGTCTTGATCTGATAGGCGCCGATATGCTGGGTGATGCCGCCGGCCTCGCCGCGGACCACATCGGTGCCGCGCAGCGCGTCGAGCAGCGATGTCTTGCCGTGATCGACATGGCCCATGATCGTGACCACCGGCGGGCGCGGCATCAGCGTGCCGGCCTCATCGACATCGGAAGCACTATCGATATCGATATCGCTCTCGGACACGCGTAGAATATTGTGGCCGAATTCCTCGACCAGCAATTCGGCGGTGTCCTGGTCGATAACGTCGTTGCTGGTGACTGGCGAACCCATCTTGAACAGCGCCCTGACCAAATCGGAGACCTTTTCGGCCATGCGATTGGCGAGTTCCTGCACGGTGATCGCTTCAGGTACGACGACATCGCGCACCTGTTTCTCACGCGTCTGCTGCTGGCCAGCGAAGTGCGCGCGGCGCTCCTTCTCGCGCGCGCGCTTGAGCGCGGCAAGGCTGCGGGCGCGGGCGCCTTCATCTTCGTTGAGCGCCTTGCTGACGGTCAGCTTGCCCGACTGGCGGCGGCTTTCACCGCCGGTCTTATCGCGCGGATGGGCAACCTTTTTGGGTGGCTCGACGCGCTTGGCCGAAACGACCGGGGCGAAGCGTCGAGGCGGCGGTATCGCGCTGCGCTCTCCGGTTTCCCCGCCTGTTTCGGGTGCGGGTTCGGGAGCCTGAGCGGATTCCGCTGGCTCGGCGGCCGGCGGCGTCAAGCCAACCGCCGGTTCGGGCGATGGTTCCGCAATCTCGGGCTGAGGGGCAACCGGGACTCCGCCGCGATCCTTCGCTTCGGCCGGCTCGCTGCCGAGACCTGCTTTCCGGGCTTTTGCTTCCAGTTCGCGGCGGCTGGCAGCCTCACCCGAATTAAGCCGGGCTTCTTCGGCCTCGCGCAGCAGACGGGACTGCAATTCCTGCCGGGTTTCGGCGGATGGCGCGGGCGCGGGACGCGCTGCCGGGCGGGGAGCCTCGGCGACCGGGGCCGGTGCTGACACGGGCGGCGGCGCAGCAACTTCGGCCGCGCCGGGCTTGCCGATCAGCTTGCGCCGCTTGACCTCGACTACCACCTTGTTGGTGCGGCCGTGGCTGAAGGTCTGCTTGACCTCGCCCGCTTCAACCGAGCGCTTAAGCCCCAATGGCTTGCGGCCCAGCGTCGTCTTGTTGTCAGTCTCGCTCATTGCTTCAGTACGTCCTTCGATCTCAAAATGTCGTCGCAGCCAGCGGCGCGGCATCGGCTGCCGTCCGCTCGCTCAGGTCTGTAGCGGTCGTTTCGGCCTGCCCCAGAAAATGCAGCAGGCGCTGCAACGGGGCGACGACCCTCTCGGCCGCTGCGGAATCGGTCAGCGCCAGGTGGACGACATTGTCGCGGCCCAATGCCACAGACAAGGCCGCGCGGTCCAGTGGCAAGCGCATGCCTTTGATTCCGCTACCTTCCGCTTCCCGGCCAACCCGCCACGCCTGATCGAGCTTGCGCGACCCGTCTTCGCTGGCATCTGCCGCATGGGCGAGCCAAACGACCTTGCCAGCCCGCGCATTCTCGGCAATCCGGTCGGAGCCCATCAGCAGCTGACCGGCCTTTAACGAAAGGCCCAGCCGGTCGGTCACCGCGCGGGTTAGCGCCAGCTCGATACGCTCGGGCAAATCTTCTGGAATGCTGAGCGCCTCGCCCTTGAAGGCCCGCGCCAGCGCGCCCTTCAACTGGCCCTTCGCCAGCGCTTTTTCAAGCGCCGCCCGGTCCACTCCGATCCATGCGCCGCGCCCCGGCGCACGGGCCTGGACATCGGGCAGCACGTCACCCTCGGGCGAGATCGCCAGCCGCAGCAGGGCATCGCGCCCGCCGTGTTCGCCGGACAAGATGCAGCGGCGTTCCGGCGCGCTGTCACCGCGTGCCGGCCGGTCTGCAGAACTGTCGGAGCCTAGGCGCTCATTGCGAGGAATCCGCATTGGCGGCCTCCTCATTGCCGGGTCCACCGACGTCTTCGTCCTCGAACCAGTGGGCGCGTGCGGCCATGATGATCTCATTGCCCTGCTCTTCGCTCAGATTGTACTGGCCGAGCACACCGCCCTTGTCTTCCTCGCGGCGGTTGTCGCGGCGCGGCGGGGCGGAGCCGTCGCGGCGGCGCTGTTCAACGCGCTTTTTGGCAATCAATTCGTCAGTGGCGAGATCGGCGAGATCATCGAGCGTCTTGATCCCGGCCTTGCCCAGCGTCACCAGCATCGCTTCGTTGAGGTGCGGTATCTCGGCGAGCGCATCCTCGACCCCGAGCGAGCGGCGCAATTCGCGCGCGGCTTCCTCGCGCCGATCCAGTGCTTCCTTGGCGCGGCTCTGTAGCTCTTCGCCCAGTTCCTCGTCGAAGCCCTCGATCGCGGCGATTTCCGACAGTTCTATATAGGCGACTTCCTCGAGTTCGGTGAAGCCCTCCGCGACCAGCAGCTGCGACAGCGTCTCGTCGACATCGAGTTCTTCCTCGAACATCTTCGAGCGCTCGGAAAATTCGCGCTGGCGCTTTTCGGAGGATTCCGCCTCGGTCAGAATGTCGATCTGGCTGCCGGTGAGCTGGCTGGCGAGCCGCACGTTCTGTCCGCGCCGGCCGATGGCGAGCGACAGCTGGTCGTCGGGCACCACCACTTCGATGCGGCTTTCCTCCTCGTCGATAACGACGCGGCTGACGGTCGCCGGCTGCAGCGCGTTGACCACGAAGGTCGCGGTGTCCTCGCTCCAGGGGATGATGTCGATTTTCTCGCCCTGCAATTCCTGCACCACCGCCTGCACCCGGCTGCCCTTCATGCCGACGCAGGCGCCGACCGGATCGATCGAGCTGTCGCGGCTGATCACGCCGATCTTGGCGCGGCTGCCGGGATCGCGGGCAGCGGCCATGATGGTGATGATGTTGTCGTAGATTTCCGGCACTTCCTGCGCGAACAGCTTCTTCATGAATTCGGGATGGGCGCGGCTGAGGAA
>JAYVWX010000191.1:0-6665 GCA_043785715.1 Novosphingobium sp.
ATTTTTGCTCTCGAACCGGGGCAGGCGATGATCCTCGAGACCGAATTGCCGCAGACGGTGCGATACTGGAACATCCAGCTGAACGACCCCCTGTGGAACACCATCGACTGGTTCAACCGCCAGTCCAGCCTGAACGCGGCGCAGGCGGCGCTGGACAGTGACGGGCGATTCCGTGCCGTGATCGCGGCGGATGACCCGGGCGTGCCCAACTGGCTCGACTGCGGCGGACATCTTACCGGCTCGCTGATGCTCCGCTGGACCCAGGCGAGTTCAGGCCCTGAACCGAGCTTGCGCGTGGTCGAAGTCGCCAGGTTACGCGATCACCTGCCGGCAGACACGCCGGTGGTGACAGCGGACGAGCGCCAGCAAACGCTGCGGCGGCGGCTGCGCGGCGCGCAGTGGCGCCACCGCTGGTAAGCGGCGGAACCTGGCAGATGGACCTTGGCATTTCCGGGCGCCGTGCGCTGATTGCCGGATCGAGTAGCGGGATCGGGGCGGCGATCGCCATCGCGCTGGCCAGCGAAGGGGTGGAAATCGTCGTCCACGGCCGCAGCCGCGAAAGCGCGCAAGCGGTGAGCGATGGGATCGCGGCGGCAGGCGGCAAAGCCACGGTGCTGCTGGCTCCGCTCGATGATCCTGCACAAGTAGCCTCGCTGGCGCGTGAGGCGCTGACCATCGGGCCGATCGACATATTGATCAACTGTGCGGGCGCCGCATCCGATCCGCATCGGTGGTTCGATGCGCCGGCCGATGCCTGGCAGCGGCAGTTCCAGACCTCTACCTTCTATGCCGTCCAATTGATCCAGGCGATCGTGCCGTCCATGCGAGCGCGTGGCTGGGGCAGGGTGCTGAACGTCAGTAGCGGGGCCGCCTATCGCGCCATGCTGATGCATCCCGAATATGCGGCGGCCAAGCTGGCCCTGCATTCGATGACGGCCACGCTTTCAGCCGAACTGGGCGATTGCGGCGTGCTGGTGAACACGCTGGTTTCAGGCCCGGTGCTCACGCCGAACACGCAAAAGTCGATCGACAAGAGCGCCGCTGCTCAGGGTTTTGCGGAAACCGGCGCGGCGCTGGAAAAGCGCGTGATTGCGGAAGTGTGGCGGGCGAACATCCCGCTGGCGCGGATGGGCCGGGTGGAAGAACTGGCCGATGCCGCGTGCTTCCTGGTGTCGGAACGGGCGTCCTACATCACCGGCGCGGCCTTGCGCGTCGATGGCGGTTCGGTCGGCTGCATCGCCTGAATTCAGGCAAGTGGAGATCGCCTGAATTCAGGCAAGTGGGGCTAATGACCCAAGGGGGAGCAGGCCACCCCTGCGTCGGGATTCGCGATCAGCGCCGGATGATGATCTTCGCGTGCGGACTTCCGGCCTGGGTGGCCCATGCGTCTGCCGCGCGATCGAACGCGAACATGGCAACGTCGACTGTCAGGCCTTTTTCGGTCGCCATGGCCATCAGCCGATCGAACGCCGCGCGGCGCTCGGCCGCCGGTCGCTGCCCGGTTCCCACGCCAACATGGCTGCGGAAAACGAGGTCACGCAGCGAAAGCGTCACCGTCTGGCCCGCCTGCACGCCGATGCTCATCATCCGCGCGCCGGGCCGCGTGGCACGCATCGCCGCTTCTGCTGGCGGACCGAAGATCACATCCAGCACGACGTCGAAGCCGCCGTTGGAGACCGCCTTCAGCGCCTGTTCGTCATCGCCCTGGCCAAGCTGCGCCGTCGCATCGGCCCAGCCTCGCGCGGCCAGGGCGGCGAGCCGTTCGGGATTCCGCGCCGCTGCCACCACGTGACCCGCACCGAGCGCCCGGGCGATCTGCAGCGCGATCTGACCGACAGGGCCGGTCGCGCCGAGGATCAGGACATTGTCGCCCTGCCGGATGCGCGCTTCTTCCAAGGGAATGAGCGCGCCGGTGCCGGAAATCGCGAGAGCGATGACCTGGTCGTCCGAAAGCCGTGCCGGGCACGGCCAGACTTCCGCCTCGGGGACAAGCGTCTGCTCGGCGATGGCTCCGAACGGTGGCGCGCTATGGCCGAAATAAACCCGCGTGCCATCGCTCAGTGTGCCCACGCCCTCACCACCGGGCACGTATGCGCCGGTGATCGGCCCGAAAAACCCGTTTGCGCGCATCAGGTCGGTCGGACCGATGCCGGCCGCGATCACGTCGATCAATGCAAAGCCCTCGATCGCGCGCGGAACGCCATGTTCAGCCAGCGAGAAGCCACCGTCGGGTGCGATGATTGCGGCCTTCATCTGTGGAGATTCCCCTGGGGCGTAAAGAAAGGGGCCATGCGCGCGATGTGCGCGGATGGCCCGGAGCGGGTGACCGGCTCAGTATGCGCCGGGCGGCGAAATGCCCTCGGCGCCAGCCAGATCGCGGCCGTAGATTTCATAACCGATGGTCGGGATGTTCTGGATGTGGCGCGTGGCCATGGAAACGTCGCGCCAGTAGCGGTTGAGCGGCTTGTCGAGCGAGAACGCCGAAGATCCCGCCTGGAACATCACCGATTCGCTGGCACCGTGGACCAATTCGATCATTTGCGCACCGGCGGCGCGATGCATCGCCTTTTCGGCGAGGGTGAATTCCTCGCCAAGGGCGACCCGGTCGAGCTTCGCGGTCAGATCAAACAGGATCAGCCTGGCGGTGTTGACCATGGCCGCCGCTTCACCCAGATCGCGCATATAGGCACCCGAATTGGTGCGCGAGGTTATGAAGGTGGTCAGCACCGGCTTCTTGGGTGCTTCGACGGCAACGATTTCGACCATCGCCTCGACCGCGCCGATCAGCTGCGCAATACCGGTGGTGCGGACGACCGGAACCGCCGGCAGCAAATCCGACGGGCCGCCGAAGTGGCGCTTGGTTGTATCGATCTGCCCGGCGCGCTCGTCCATCAGCACCATCTGGCCGTCGGGAATGAACACGTCTTCGGCAATCGCGGTGTCCGATCCGGTGCCCTGCATGCCCGAAACGAACCAGCTGTCGACAATGGTCATCGCATCCATCGGCAGGTAGCACATGTTGATGCCGGGAACGACGGGGCCCTCGTAATCTTCCAGCACCACGCCCTGCTGCGCCCAGGTCGATTGGCGCGAGCCGGACATGTAGGGCCACTTGCCGTTGATGATCCAGCCGCCATCGACCTTGCGGGCCTTGCCCGGGGGGTTGTAAGCGCCGCAGACCGGCTGCGCGCCATCGCCGAACACCGCAT
The DNA here is from genome assembly GCA_043785715.1 of Novosphingobium sp. Lineage (GTDB taxonomy): Bacteria > Pseudomonadota > Alphaproteobacteria > Sphingomonadales > Sphingomonadaceae > Novosphingobium. Next base: position 3,210 of record JAYVWX010000191.1, read on the forward strand.
CCTGCACACTATCGGGCGCGAGGCTGGTGATCCAGCTGGTGCCGTTGACAATCTGCATCACCCAGCTGACCGCCGGATCGCCCTTGGCGACCTCGATCTGAACGCGGCAGAAATCAGTGGTGGAGAGGCCAAAGCCGCCGAGTCGCTTGGGCAACAGCAATTGCAGAAGGCCATGTTCCTTCAGCGCCTTGTCCACGGCCGGGGTCGGCGCGCGAAGCTTTTCGCCTTCAGGAGCCTCGCGCTGCAACATCGGACGCAGACTGCGCGCGAGTTCGACAAATCCGTCTGCGATTTCCTTGGATGCGAAGCCATCCGCGGCGTCGACGTTAAGCTTGGCAACGGTGGCCATCAGTTTGTCCTTTCTATCGTTTCGGCACTGCAGCCGAAGGTTTGCAAGGCCCATTGGAGTATGTGTTCGGGCGATTCATTCCAGCTCCGCATCCATTTTTCGTCCGCAGGAACAACCAGCGTGCTGAGCTGAAGCCTGACGAGCGTTTCAATCAGAATGGCGCGGTTGATCGGGCCTCCGGTCTTCCGCTCCAGGTAATCCAGCGTCGGCTCCAGCGCATCGCGCACAGCGGCCTGATGGCGGGCGAAATGCGTGCGCAGGAATTCGAGGTGAAAGGCGGGCTCCACCTCGAAAATCCGGTCCGGCGACCGATCGATGGTGAAATGCGCAAAAAACTGCATCACCGCCCTGAAGCGAGCCATCGGGTCCGCAATCGAATCCGCCACTTCGGCTATGCCTAGCTCGAAGCTTACGCAGACATATTCCGAAACCGCCGCCAGCACCTCCTCCTTGGAGGCGAAATAGCGGTAGAGCGTCCCTCGCGAGACGCCACTGGCATCGCTGATATCGCGCATCGACAATCTGCGTGCACCGACACTGCGAATGGCGCGCAGGGTGCCGTCCAGGATCTTCTGAACGCTGGCGTACTGATCGCCGACGGCCGTGCCGCCCCATTCGCCTTGCGGAAGCAGCTTCACCGCGCCGCCTCCAGTTCCGTCAGATTGTGAGGCAGGCTGACATAGCCCGGCAGATGCTGCCCCCCGTCGACGTTGATCAGTTCGCCGTTAACGAAGCGCGACATTTCCGACGCGAGAAACACAACTACCGGGCCGATGTCGTTCTCCGGATCGCCAGCACGCTTGAGCGGATTGCTGGCTGTCGCCATGTCCAGAAATCCGGGCACGTTTTCGGCCAGATCGGCGAACACCTGACCCATGCCGGTGGGCGCGATCGCATTGGTGCGGATGTTGAACCGGCCCCATTCGACTGCGGCGGAGCGGGTCAGGCCCAGAATCGCGCCTTTGTTCATGTTGTAATCGCTGTGCAGCCAGGCGCCGGTCTGGGCGTCGATCGAATAAAAGGTGACGATCGACCCGCCGCCGCGCGCCTTGAGGTGCGGGAACGCGGCCCGCATGGCCCACCAGCTGCCGTATGTGCCGATTTTCAGCGTATCCTCGAGCATTTCGTCGGTCTTGTGCTCAAGCAGGATGTTGGGCGAAAGCGCCGAGGCATTGAGCACCAGCGTATCGAGCCCGCCAAATTCGGCCACCGCGCGATCGATCATCCCGACCACCTGGTCCTTGATCCCCATGTCGGCGGAAATGCCTACGGCGCCGACGCCGAATTCGGCGCGGATTTCAGCGGCGACACGCTCGGTCGCTGCACCGTCGCGACCGGTGATCAAGAGGTGCGACCCTTCGCGGGCCATGCGGCGGGAAATGCCGTGGCCGAGGCCCTTGGCGCCGCCGGTGACAATCGCGACCTTGTCTTGCAACAGGCCGGTCATGGGGCAGCCTCGCGCAGCGATTCGATCAGCACCTTATCCATCTCCATCCTTTCCTGGCAGCGATCCTGCGTCAGCACATAGCCGCGGACCGCGCCGTCGTTGTCGACGAACAGATACTTAAGACCGGCCTCGCCATCATCGGTCAGTCGCCACTCGCCATCGACATCCGCGGGCCTGGGAAGCAGAACTATCGGGTAAGTCGTCGTTTTAACCTGCACCGACAGCGTGGGGAACCGGATGTCCGTGGGCGTTCCGAGCGCGCTGGGCGCAATCGCGCGCGCCGCCGCCATGATCGGCGTGACATAGGCGGCAAGGCCGTGCGGATATTCCGCGCAATCGCCGATTGCGAAGATGTTCGGATCACTGGTGCGCCCGGTTTCGTCGACCTTGATCCCGCGCCCGACGTCAATCCCGGCATCGCGTGCCAGATCCATGTTCGGACGCAGGCCCACGGCCGACAATACAACATCGGCCAGAATTTCGGCGCCGTCGTCAAGCTGGGCGCGAATGCCGCCTGCGACGTTCTTGTGAATGGCGACGACCTTGCGCCCCAAGTGCCATTTCACGCCATGGCCGGCCAGCGTCTCGCGCACCCGCTCGCCCACCGCGGCGGGCAGGAGCTGGGCGAGGGGGTGGCCGAGCATGTCGACCACCACGGGCTTGTACCCGGTGGTCACCAGATCATTGGCGAATTCGGTGCCGACCAGACCAGCACCCATCACCAGCACGCGCGCGCCATCAGGCAGCTTTTCGCGGAATTCGCGGTAGTGATCGAGCGAGTTGACCGCGATCGCCAGATGGGCGGCATCGCCGTCGATCGGCGGCCGCACCGGCTCCGCGCCCAGCGCCAGAACCAGCCGGTCGTAGAAAATCGGTCCACCGGTGGTGAGCAGCACCTTGCCTTCGCGGTCGATCCCCTCGGCAAGGCGACCGGCCCGCAATTCAAGCTTGAGCTGCGTCGCCATTTTTTCGCCCGAAGTGGTGATCAGGGTGTCGGCAATTTTGCCCTTGGCGAGTGCCGTCGATAGCGCGGGCTTGGAATAGAAATGCCCGTCTTCATGGGTAACCAGCGTGAGGCTTGCGTCCGGCGCGAGCTTTCTCAATTCGCGCAGGACGCCATAGCCGGCAAGGCCACTACCCACTACGACGACATGCGGTGCAGATGCGGGTGTCATCGGATCAGAGGAAGATCGCTAGGTTTGACATGCCGAGGGTAGCCTGGTCGACGATAATTTCACGGCGCGCGAGCTTGTAGGCGCCGCCAACCAGCCGCCAGATGTCCCGACGTTCCGCACTGAGGGTTTCATTATGTGCGACATCGAACCGGCTGCGCTCGACGTAAAGATAGCTCGACACTTCATATTCACCGGCCGCGTCGCATTCTGCCACGCGGGTGTTGGTGACGAAGCGGCGTGTGCGCGACGGCGGATCTTCGGCCCAGGCGCTCTTTGCAAGGCGACCGGTGCGCATCAGGATCGACGAATAATTGTCGTCGAAATGCATCATCGTGCGCATCACGTCGCGATCCTTGTTGGGACCGTTGCGCGTCAGGCGGATGGGAGCGGTGTAGAGCAGGTCCTGCTCCAGCATCGCCAGCCAATCGTCGAAACGACGCTCGTCGAGCGCTGCTGCTTCGTCATAGAGCGTTTCCAGGATCCGG
>JAYVWX010000192.1:0-5805 GCA_043785715.1 Novosphingobium sp.
TCGCCGGAGCCACTGGCCTGCATCAAAGCGCGGTCAGCCCGCCATCGATGATATGCTCCGCCCCGGTAGTGAAGCCGGATTCGTCCGAGGCGAGATAGACCACCAGCAGAGCGACATCGGCGGGTTCGCCAACGCGCTTGATCGGCACGGAATCGCTGGCGATGACGATCTGCTCGTCGGTCAGCGCTTCGGTCATCATCTGGGTGCGGATATAGCCCGGGTGGACGGTATTAATCCGGATGTTGTCGCCGCCATATTCGATGGCCGCCTGCTTGGTCAGACCGCGCAGGGCGAATTTGCTGGCGGCATAGGCGACATTGGGCGTGCCATAGATCGCCACCATTCCCGAGATCGACGAGATATTGACGATCGAGCCGCCGCCCGCCTTCTTCATCGACGGGATGACATATTTCATGCCGAGGAACACCGATGTCTGGTTGATCGCGCAAATCTTTAGGTAATCATCCTCTTCAAGATCGGCGCAAGCCGCGACCGGCCCCACGATCCCGGCATTGTTGACCAGTACCGTGACGGGGCCAAACCGCTTTTCGGTTTCCGCGACAACCGATTTCCAGCCCGCGCTGCTGGTCACATCGTGGACTGCAAAAGCCGCATTGGCGCCGAGTTCAGCCGCCAATGCTTCGCCGCGGACCGTGTCGATATCGGTAAACACAACTTTGGCCCCCTCGGCCACACAACGTCGCGCATGTTCCGCGCCCATCCCCTGCGCCGCGCCAGTGATAATTGCGACCTTGCCGTCGAGCCGTCCCATAGTCCGCTCCCATTGTGCGATGTTCGTTCGGCTGTTGTGTCTTTAGTCGGGCCTAAATGGAAGGCTGAAACGACAGGCGGCTGGCAAAACCCGGCGATTTTTCTTTTATTGCCCGCCACCCGCCGATAGGATGTTCGGAGCGGTTGCCGCGCCCAGGCAGCCTACGGAGACGCGCATGGACACTGCCCCACTGGCACCGCGACCGGACAATGTGCCGGACGACCGGGTGATCGATTTCAACCTGCATATGCCGGTCCCGGGGGGCCAATCGGTGCATGAGTTCTGGCGCGATGTGATGGCGCGCGCCACCCACGATGTCATGTGGACCCCGCATAATGGCGGGCACTGGATGGTGCTCGACCCCGACCTGGCCGAGACGGTGCTCACCGATTCCGATCGCTTCTCGAGCCGGATCGTCATCGTCCCGCGCGATCCGGCGGGGGAAGCCTATTCCAAATATATTCCCCTGTCGCTCGATCCGCCGCGCCACGGGCCTTATCGCAAGCTGCTGAACGAAGGCCTGAGCCCCAAGGCGATTTCCAGCCGGAAAGAGGCGATGCGCGCGCTGACGGTGGAGCTGATCGAGGGGTTCCGGGCCAAAGGCCGGTGCAATTTCACCCATGATTTCGCCGAGCAGCTGCCGATCCGCATCTTCCTGCGGCTGGTCGATCTGCCCCTGGCCGATGCGCCCAAGCTCAAATATCTCGCCGATCAGTTCACCCGGCCCGATGGCAGCATCACCTTCGACGAGGTGGAGAAGGGCTTCAGCGACTATATCGGCCCGGTAATCCGGGAACGGCGCGGGGGCTCGGGCGACGATCTCATCACCCAGATGGTCAGTGGCCAGGTCCAGGGCCGCGATCTCACGCAGGAAGAGGCGGAAAATCTGTGCACCCAGGCGCTGGTCGGCGGGTTGGATACGGTGGTCAACCTGCTCGGCTTCGTCTTCGCGTATCTGGCGCAGGATAGCGAAACCCGCCGCGCCCTGGCTGCCGATCCGGGCAAGCTGGACGATGCGATCCTCGAATCTCTCCGCCGCTTCCCGGTGGTGTCGGATTCGCGCGAAGTGATCGGCGAATGCGAATTTGGCGGCGTGACATTCCGCCCGCGCGATATGGTGATGGCATCGACCGTGCCGATCGCGCTGAGCGACCGCAGCAACCCCGATCCGATGACCTTTCGCCTCGGCAGGCAGGCACGGCGCCAGTATCTCTTCGGCAAGGGCAGCCATACCTGCCCCGGCGCGCATCTGGCGCGCACCGAGCTCAAGCTGGTTCTGGAAGAATGGCTTGCCCGCATTCCCGAGTTCCGCATCGCCGATGGAACCGCGCTGTCCTTCACCAGCGGCATTGTCGCCACGGTCGATCCGTTCGAGCTGGTCTGGGATGCCTGACCAGATCGGCAATTTCTCGCTGGAAATCGATCCCGATGGCGTCGCCCTGGTGACGTTCTCGCGCCCGCCGGTCAATGCGGTGTCGCTTTCGGTCTATCAGGATATCGGTGCGCTGGTCGACCGGATCGAGGGCGACGATGCCGTCCGGGTGGTGGTGCTGACCGCGCCCGATGATGCCCGCGCCTGGTGCGGCGGGGCGGACCTCAACGATTTCGTCGGCATCGACCCGGAAGGGCGCAAGCAGCGTTATGCTTTCATCAATGCCCAGCTCCCGCGCTTTTACCGGATGGACCGCCCGGTGATCGCGGCGGTGAACGGCGCGGCGATTGGCATCGGCATGCTCCTAAGCGCGCTTTGCGACATGCGGGTGGCTGCGGAAGATGCCAAATTCGCCTGCCCGGAGATCGATTACGGCCTCGTCGCGGGGGGCGCCGCGATCTTCGCCATGCTCAAGATGCCCGAGGCGAAGATCCGCGAAATGCTGTTTACCGGCGCCCGCTTCACCGCGCGCGAACTTGAGCCGACCGGCTTCTTCAACTACGTTCTGCCGCGCGCCGAGGTCCTGCCCAAGGCGCTGGCGCTGGCCCGCCAGATCGCCGCAAAAAGCCTGCCCGCGATCCGCGCCCGCAAGGTGGCCTCGGTCGATCTCGAAGGTCACAGCTGGATGGAGGCCTATCTCGATGCCCAGGCGCAGTCGGGCCTGTTGACCGCCGGCAAGGATGGCGCGGAAGGCGTGAACGCCTTCCTGGCGGGGCGAGCAGCGCGGATCGCCGACCAGTAATCAGCCGGCTGGCGGTTCGGCTGCGATCATATCGAGCATCCGCTCGACGATATCGATGCTGGCTTTGGTCAGATTGCGCGGCCGGCGATAAAGCAGCCAGGTGATGATCACCTGATTGACACCGCCCATCAGGATCGACGCTGTCTGGAACGAATTCTGTCCCCGCGGCCAGTCGCCTTCGCGCTCCCCTTGCCGGATCAGATAAATCACGACGCGGGCGAAATCGTCGACCGAGTGGCGCAGATCGGTTTCGCTGACAAACACGCTAGGCCAGATTTCGAGATAGAACAGGCGCGCCCATTCGGCATGCTCGCGGGCGAAATCGGCCGACATGGTGAGGTAGAGCACCAGCCTGTCGCGCGCGCCGGATTTGGCCGCGACGGCCAGCCGGTAATCTTCGAAAAAATCGGCCAGATGGTTGCGCGGCAGATCGTAGGCGAGATCTTCCTTGCTCTTGTAGTATTCATAGAGCGTCGAGGTGGAAATTCCCGCTTCGGCAGCGATGTCCGCGATGCGCGAGCGAGAAATTCCGTCCCGCGCGAAAACGCGCAACGCGGCGTTCAGGATCTGCTGTTCGGTGCGCTTGCTGCGATCCTGCTTGCGCTCGCTGGAGCGTTTGGGCCGGTGGGCGATGAAATCAAGAAGCGCATTCCATTCAGCCGCCGCGGCATCCGCATCCGCACCGGAAGCGGGGGGTGGCTCGACTGCGACGGCTTCTGGCATCTGTGGTTTCCGGTCCCAACTCGAGTTCTGATACACCCCTAACAGCTAACAACCTGCCGACCAAGAGTCGGTTTGATTCTGCTAATCTTGAAGGATAGTTGGACGAATCCGCCCCGCACCGGAAAAATCCCGAAAAACCGTCGAAAAATGTTTGACGATGAAAATTCGACCAACTAGTTTCACGGTCGGAGCAGAAGGAGAGCGATGGTGGCTGACAATCTGGCTTGTGCAGAAGCAATGATCGCGGCCTATAATGCGAAGGATTTCGCGGCGATGGAGGCGCAGATCGCGGCCGATGTCGATTTCGCTCATTTCAACAGGAATTTCGTCCTCACATCGCGAGACGAACTGCTGGGCGTGCTGCGCCAGTTCGCCAGCGATTGCATTCCGGACCGGCATTTCGAGCCAGCCGAGCGCATTATCGCTTCGGGTGACACGGTCGTGCGGATTGGCTGGTACGTTGGCACTTGCGCCATTGATCTCGAAGGTTTCGGCAAGGCGGGAGAGGGGTTCCGTCTGAAATTCTGCAGCGTGCTCCGCTTCGACGATGCCGGGATCATCGTCGAGTGGAAGGACTTCGGTTGATCGCCCGATATTGCTTCACCCCTAATTTCAGAAAGTCAGCGCCATGAAGATCGGCATGTTCCAGACCCCGTTCCTGCGTCCCGAACGCTCAGCCAAGCAGGTGTTCGACTGGTGCATCCGCCAGGCCGTCCATGCCGACAGGATCGGCTTCAGCGAATATTGGGTTGGCGAACATGCCACGCTCGATTGGGAAAGCGTGCCGAGCCCGGAACTGGTGATCGCCGCCGCCGCCTCGCAGACCAGCCAAATCAAGTTCGGCCCGCTGGCGCATCTCCTGCCCTATCATAACCCCGCCACGCTGGCGATCCAGACCGCCTGGCTCAGCCAAATCCTGGAGGGCCGCTATATGCTCGGCGTCGCTAACGGCGCCTATCCTACCGACGCGGCGCTGCGCGGCATCACCGACATGAGCCACGCGCATGAGATGATGTTCGAATCGATCCAGCTGATGCGCAAGGTGTGGAAAGGTGAGCCGTTTCAGGAGCAGGGTAAATATTGGAAGGCCGGCTATCCCGAGATCGATCCCACGCACGCCTTTCGCGACACCAGGCCCTGGGGCGGCGAGATGCCGATGGCGATGACCGGCCTGTCATCGCCCTCCTCGTCGATCGCCTTTGCCGGCACCCACGGCTTCATTCCCGCCTCGGTCTATGCCGGCAATGCCTTCCTGCGCAGCCATTTTGAAACCTATGCCGAAAAGATGGCGGAAAACGGCCGGGTGGCGCACCGTTCCGTCCACCGCGTGGTGCGCGATGTGATCGTTGCCGAAACCGATGCCGAGGCGCGCAAGCTGGCGGTGGAAGGCGGCATCGGCCATGCCTGGAACAGCTATATCAAGCCGACCTACCAGCGCTTCGGCGTGCTTAAGGGACTGCTTCACGATCCCAATTTCGATGAGTCCAAGGTCGATGCCGAATACCTCGCCGAACATGTCTGGATCGTCGGCTCGCCCGAAACCGTGCGCCAGAAGATGGAAGCCTGGTTCGGCGAACTCGGCGGCCCGTTCGGCACGCTGCTGATTTACAGCCACGACTATGTCGATAATCCCGAACCGTGGGAGCACTCGATGGACCTGCTGGTCAATCAGGTGGCGCCCAAGCTGTCCAGCGCCGAACTTGCAGACGCTGCGTAGCCGCGATGGGCCGTCTTCAGGGCAAGGTCGCGATAGTCACCGGCGCAGCACAAGGGATGGGCGAGGCCCATGCCCGTGCATTTGTCCGCGAAGGCGCGCGGGTGGTGCTTACCGACATCAACGCCCGGCGCGGCGAGGAAATCGCGCAACAGCTGGGCGACGCCGCGGTCTTCCTACAGCATGACGTTACCGACGAGGCAGGCTGGCGCCAGGTTGTCCTGCTGGCCGAGGAGCGGTTCGGCAATATCACCGTGCTGGTCAACAACGCCGACGTGATTGGCCCGGTCAAGGGTTTGCTGGACCTGACGCAGGAGGAATTCCTGCAGGTCTGCGCGGTCAACCAGCTTGGCGTGTTCCTCGGCATGCAGGCGGTCGTGCCATCCATGACCGCCGCGGGCGGCGGCTCGATCATCAACATT
>JAYVWX010000193.1:0-5788 GCA_043785715.1 Novosphingobium sp.
CGTTTGCCGTGGAATACCGGGAACAGAAATTTTGTATCGTGCCCGTAGCGCCGCCGGATGTGGTCACGTTGGGTTTCGATCAGCCCGATCATCGCCTGATGCGCGGGATCGGTCATCAGCAAGGGCTTGGTGTTCCACCGGCTGACCTTGTTCTGCCAAAACGTGAAGATCATGAACCGCCCGTCATGGCGATCAGGCTGAAGGCAGTCGAAGAGCAGGGCATGCAGATCTTCGGCCCGCGCGCCTGTCGTCATGCCGATCGTGAAGATCGCCGGGATGGGCTCCGGTAACTCACCCAGCCTCGCCATGATCGCGCCGAGCGTCTCCTCTGGCACCGCGCGATTGGCACCCTCGCGCGAGGCATAGAGGCGATTGCGCGGATCATCGGGCGCCTGCTTATAGCGGATGCGCCGGGCCGCGCGCTTGTCGAGCGCGATCCGTGGCCATTGCCCGGGAAGCAGAACCGGCGCGGCGCACATGAGTTGGACGATGTCGGTGTACCAGTTTTTGCCTGCGGCATTTCGTGTATTGCCCCAGGCCAGATAGCGCTCCATCGTCAGCTCGCCGATTTGCTTTGGGTCGACAATGCCATCCTCTCGCAGGAACCGGGCGAACAGTCGTAACCGCGACAGCATTCCTACCGCAGTACCTGGTGCAAGCTCGCCATGGGCGACCTTGTCGAGCAGGAAGCTGCGCACCAGCTGGCGCAGCCACGGCTCGAAGCAGAGGAGATTGAGGTAACGGTCGCTCTGCCGCTGCCGATCACGGAAGCGCGTATCGTCCTCGCTGTAGAGATCGTTGAGCAGGATAATGTCGCGATCAGCCAGAGCGCGCATCTGGGCACGATTGAGGATCGCAAAGCGATGGATGTCGCCGAACAGCTGCACTTCGGGCGCCCGGTAATGACTGGCGACCAGCTCTCCATCCCGGATCCAATGGCGCGTCTGGCTTTGCCGCCGACGCTCATGCCGCTCGCCATACCATGCGGCGTAGAGGCCCAGGGCGGCATCGTTGTGGCACTTCGTTTTCGCCGCTCCGTCGCCATCTGACGAGCCGAAGCCCGGATGAGGGATGTCGGCAAGGCAAGCCACCCCAAAATGCTGAAGCAGGTTCGCACCTTCCTCGCCAAGGTATCTGATCACTGGGATCCGACGCTGGAACCAGTGGGCATCGGCCTTGCGATCGTCGAGCACCGATGCTGCGAGGTAGGCCTTGATCTCGTTGGTGAGCACCGGAACCGCAGTGCTGAGCGACAGGCTCGCGTATGTCAGACTCAGCCAGGGATGGCCGAACACTTCGGTCATCAAGGCGTCGGACCAGATGGGATTGTTGACGAGAAGGGGGGAGATTGCCGCAAGCTGGCTCTCAAGCCAGTTGCTGTAACGGTCGGTTTCGTCTGGCGTGCCGCCAACAAGCGCCAGCGGTTTCACGCCCATCGCAGATCCTTTCCAAGAAGATTGGCCTCGCGCAGATTCTCAAGCCGTTCCTGCACTTGCTCGGGACCCGTCAGATAAAGCTTGCGGATCTCGGATGCGAACAGGTGCTGGTAAAAGGCCGCTGTCGTCTGCGGGCTCGCATGCCCCAGACGGTCGGCTACCTCGAGTAGGCTGTATCCCGCCGCGATCGCTTCCGATGCATGGCTATGACGGAACGTGTGCCAGCTGAAGTCGACCCGCGTGCGCTGTACCAGCAGACACTTGAGCTTCTGGGCATAGGACAGGCTCATAGCACGCCCGATGGTGCCGGCCTTGACGTTCGCGAACACATATTCGCTACCGGATTCGAACGCCGGCAGATATTCGTCGCTGGTGAGGTAGTCGACGTACATGTTGAGCACGTAATCGTGCACCGGGACGCCGCGCGTCCGGCCGGATTTGGCGCGGGCACCATTGGTGTTGTCCTCGCGCGGAACGACCCAGATTACCTTTTCGGCCAGATCGATATCGACGTGACGCAGACCCAGTGCTTCACCGATCCGCAGGCCCGTATTGTAGAGCAGCACGATCAGGAACGCATCGCGGGCCAGGCCGCAGGCCTCGATCAGCCTCAACACCTCAGTCGGCGTCAGCCGCTTGCCCAGAACCTGCTGCTGAACCCGGCCGGTGTCGCCAGACAGATAACGATCCTTGCGCCGCGTTGTCCGGCGCTGGCTGATGTGCTCGAGGAACGGCTTGTAGAGGCGATTCCCGTCGTAGGCCTTGGTGACCTCGACCGTGTCTATGGCGAAGTCGTCGGTTCCATTGAGGAACCGATAGAACGACTTGATCGCGAGCTGGATCTGGTTGCGTGTCGCCGGAGCCAGCATGCGGACCTCAGGCTTTCGTAGCAGGATCAACTTCGGGCTGGGCAAAGCATCTTTTCGCCGGGCGAGCCGCCAGGCCAGGAAGCCATCGTAGAGCGGCACGGTGGCCGTCCGATAGACCGGCGCCGTTCGCGCTCAGGTAATTGGCAAAGTCGACGACATGCCGGACATAGGCCCGGATAGTATTCGGCGATGCATGAGTCTGGTCGAGATGAACGATCCAGCCACGAAGGCACTCGACGACTTCGCCGCGATCATCCAATACCGTCCATGTCCGGCGACCGTCGGGCATTTCGATGCGTGCGGCCTGCAAGGGCGTCGGATGGATCGAAGTGGACACGGTTGCAGATACTGTTGAAAGCCCACCATGATAGCAACCCTTCTGCCCTCACACTGGACACAGTTTACATGGACAGTTGCGGTATCGTTATTAACATAATATATATTATCAATCCAACATGTCCCATCCGCTAGACCGCCTCCTCCAGATCATGGCCCGGCTTCGCGATCCGGTTTCGGGCTGCGAGTGGGACCGCGTGCAGAGCTTCGCGACAATCGCGCCCTATACGCTCGAGGAAGCCTATGAAGTCGCCGATGCGATCGCGCGCGGCGATATGGACGCGTTGCGCGATGAGCTTGGCGATCTGCTGCTGCAAGTCGTGTTTCACGCGCGCATGGCCGAGGAAGCCGGGCTGTTCGAGTTCGGCGATGTGGCGCAAGCCATCGCTGCCAAACTCGAGCGCCGCCATCCGCATATTTTCGGCACCGGCGCCGATAGCGGCGAACACCAGAGCGAGCGCTGGGAAAAGCTCAAGGCGGCCGAACGGCTGGCCGGCGGTGCAACCAGCGCGCTTGACGGCATCGCCTTATCGCTCCCCGCCTTGATGCGCGCGGAAAAACTGCAGAAGCGCGCCGCGAGGCAAGGATTTGACTGGCCCGACACCCAAGGTCCGGCCGACAAGCTCAGCGAGGAAATGGCCGAGCTCGCAGACGCGGCAAACGATAGTGAGCGGCTGGAGGAAGCTGGCGACTTGCTGTTCGCAGCAGTCAATCTGGTCCGCGCCCATAGTATCGCCCCGGAAGATGCCCTGCGCGCCGCCAACGCCAAGTTCGAGCGCCGTTACCGTGCAATGGAAGCGCAAGCGCGGGCGCAAGGCCGCGAGTTCGCCGCACTGTCACTGGACGAACAGGAGGTGCTGTGGCAGGCGGTCAAGCGGTCAGAGGCGCGAAAACCGGCCTAGGTCGCGGGGCATAAGCCGTACTTTGAGGCGGCGCTGCGGCCCTGACGCCCCCTCACCTGCCACCTGGTCGCTCTCGATCTTGCCGTTCGCGTGAAGCCAGGCGATCTTGCGGCCTTCGCTGGCCGGCAGGATGAAACTGTGCAACTGCGCATCCGCCGTCAGCAGCCGCCCGAGAATGGCTAGCAACGTGCCGCAGCCTTCGCCGGTAAGCGCTGACACCGGAACGATAATCTCATCCTCACGCAGACCCATGACCGCTTCGAGTTCGTCACCCCGGCCCGGCTCAAGCAGATCCCACTTGTTCCACACCTCGATGATGGGAATGCGCGCCTCACCGCCCCCTTCCCCGATCAGACCGAGATCCTCGAGTATCTGCAAAACCTGCGCCTTTTGCGCATCGGAATTGGGATTGGCGATGTCGCGGACATGCAAGATGACGTCGGCCGTGGTCACTTCCTCCAGCGTCGCCCGAAACGCCGCGACAAGCTGGGTCGGCAGGTCGGAAATGAAGCCAACCGTGTCCGACAGTATCGCCTTTTCGACGCCTGGCAGGCGGATCGCGCGCATGGTCGGATCGAGCGTGGCGAAGAGCAAGTCCTCCGCCATTACATCGGCCCCGGTCAGGCGGTTGAACAGCGTCGATTTGCCGGCATTGGTATAACCGACCAGGGCAATCGTCGGCCAAGGCGCCTTGTCGCGGCGTTCGCGGTGCAGTCCGCGGGTGCGCTTGACCTGCTCGAGATCGCGGCGCAGCTTTGCCATGCGGTCACGGATTAGCCGGCGGTCGGCCTCGATCTGGGTCTCGCCGGGCCCGCCGAGAAAGCCGAACCCGCCGCGTTGCCGCTCAAGATGAGTCCAGCTGCGGACCAGCCTGCCGGCCTGGTAATCGAGATGCGCCAGCTCCACCTGCAACCGGCCTTCGGCCGTCACCGCGCGTTCGCCAAAGATTTCGAGGATCAGACCGGTGCGGTCGATCACCTTGCGCTTGAGTTTCTCTTCGAGATTGCGCTGCTGGATCGCCGTCAGCGAGCCATCGACGATGACCAGCTCTGCCTCGGCCTGTGTGCAGGCGACGGCGATGTTCTGCACCTGCCCTTCGCCGAACAGGGTGGCCGCTCGGGGAGTCCGCACTGGAATTACGAAGGCGTCGGCAACATCGATGCCGATGGCAAGCGCCAGCCCTTGTGCTTCATCGAGCCGCGCTTGCGGATCGAGCCCGGCCGGTCCGCGCAGTTGCGGGCAAACCACCACCGCCCGCGCGCCGCGGGTTACGGTTCCGGAAAGGTCGTCCGAAGCGTTCAGTCTTCGTTATCCGCTTCACCGTCCCAGTCGCCGCTCAGATCGACCGGCGTCAGTGGCTGAATGGTTGAAACCGCGTGTTTATAGGCCAGCTGGACGTAGCCTTCGCGCTCAAGCAGCATGCAAAACAGGTCATAGGCGGCGATCCGGCCCTGCAACATGACACCGTTTACCAGGAACATCGTTACCTGCGCATTGGCACTGCGAGTGCTGGACAGGAAGACGTCCTGCAGCAGCCGCACCTTCTTGCCTGCTTCGCTGCCCATGGAGAACTGGCGCACATCGATCGGGGTGCTCGGCATAATGGTCGATACGGCGTGTTTGTAGACAAGCTGCGTCTGCCCGTCTCGGCGCAGCAGGATCGAAAAATTATCGAACCAGGTGACGATCCCTTGCAGCTTGACCCCCTTGACCAGAAACATGGTCACCGGGGTTTTATTCTTGCGGAGATAATTGAGGAACTGGTCCTGAAGGCTTTGGCCCTTGCTCCCGGCCGGCAGAATTGCTGGCTCGGCGGGCGCTTCCGGCTCAGGTCGTGCGCGCGCTGAGAGAGTGCGTCCGGTCATAGTGTGCTCCTGTTTTTGGCGGCCGCTTGTGCGGTCCGCAATCTGGCCGGCACATCATGCCGCCCGGTGATCGTGCCCTATACCGGTTTTGTGACGGGGTTGTGAAGATACTTCCTCGCGCGTCAATCTCATTCCACGTCCTCCTCTTCCTCGCGCCGCTCGCCCATCCCCAGGAGCTTGAGTTTGCGGTGCAGCGCCGAGCGTTCCATGCCGATAAAGCCGGCTGTCTTGGAAATGTTCCCGGAAAATCGGCGGATCTGCACCTTGAGGTATTCACGCTCAAAATTTTCCCGTGCTTCGCGCAGTGGCACCCCCATCAATGCCGACATTCGCGAATCGCCTTGCAACCGTTCACTGAACAATTCCGGTGGCAGCATGTC
>JAYVWX010000194.1:0-2460 GCA_043785715.1 Novosphingobium sp.
GTCGGTCTGGGCCACCGCCGCCTGTCGATCATCGATGTTGCGGGATCGCCCCAGCCGATGGCGGCCGGCGACGGCCGGGCGATGCTGGTGTTCAACGGAGAAATCTACAATTACCGTGAGTTACGCGCCGAACTTAAGGCTGAAGGTGCGCAGTTCCGCACCGATGGCGACAGCGAGGTGATTCTGGCCGCGTGGCAGCGCTGGGGGGTGGACTGCTTGCCGCGCCTGAATGGCATGTTCGCCTTTGCGATCTATGATCTGGCCCAGCGCACGCTGTTCCTCGCGCGGGACCGGCTGGGGGTAAAGCCGCTGTTCCATGCCACGCTGAGCGATGGCAGCCTGATTTTCGGATCGGAACTCAAGGCGCTGTGCGCGCATCCGCTGCTGCGGCGCGAGGCCGATCCGCTGGCGGTGGAGGATTACCTCGCCTGGGGCTATGTTCCCGATACCCGGTCCATCCTCAAGGGTGTGGAGAAGCTGGCGGCCGGGCATTACCTGTTGCTGCGCCATGATGGGCCGCAGCCGCAGGCGGTGCGGTGGTGGGATATTTCCTTTGCCGATCGTGCCAAGGGTAATGCGGCCGATCTCGAAGCAGAACTGGTCCACCTGCTGCGGCAGGCGGTCACCTCGCGGATGGAGGCCGACGTTCCGCTGGGCGCATTCCTGTCGGGCGGGGTGGACAGTTCCGCCGTCGTCGCGCTGATGGCCGAAGCGAGCGGCAATCCGGTCAAGACCTGTTCGATCGGGTTCGATGTCAGTGCGCTTGATGAAAGCAATTACGCGGCGATGATCGCCGACCAGTTCGCCACCGATCACCGTTCGCGCATGGTTTCGCCCGATGACTTCGAGCATGTCGATACGCTGGCCGCGATGTTCGACGAACCGTTTGCCGATGCTTCGGCCCTGCCGACCTGGCGGGTATGCCAACTGGCGCGCGAGACGGTGACGGTCGCCCTGTCGGGCGACGGGGCGGACGAGGCCTTTGCCGGGTATCGCCGCCAGCGGTTCCAGTATGGCGAGGACCGGCTGCGCGCGTTGCTGCCGCAGGCGGTGCGCGGGCCGGTGTTCGGAGCGCTGGGTGCGGTGTATCCCAAGGCCGATTGGGCGCCGCGCATGTTCCGGGCCAAAACGACCTTTCAATCGATCGCGGCATCGAGCGAGGAAGGGTATGCGCGCGCCCTTTCGGTGACGGCACCGGAACTGCGCGACGGGCTGCTCACGCCCTATTTCCGGGGCCTGCTGGATGGCTACCGCGCCGAACACCCGTTGATCGAGCGGATGCGGCAGGCGCCGGCACGATCGGGCCTTGATCGCGCGCAATATGCCGACCTGACCTTCTGGCTGCCGGGCGACATCCTGACCAAGGTTGACCGTGCCAGCATGGCGGTCAGCCTGGAAGCGCGCGAGCCGCTGCTTGATCACCGGCTGATCGAGTTTGCCGCCCGGTTGCCCGAAAACCTGCGCATCCGTTCCGGTCAGGGCAAGTGGCTGCTGAAGCAGTCGATGCGCCGCTATTTGCCGGACCAGATCCTGTTCCGGCCCAAGCAGGGGTTTGTCACCCCGATTGCGCAGTGGCTGCGCGGCCCGCTGGCCAGCGCCGCGCGCGGGATTGCCTCGAGCGCGACGCTGGCGCGGACCGGGTGGTTCGACGCCCCGCGCCTGCGCGCACTGGCCGACGCGCATATTGCCGGGCACGCCGATCATTCACGTCTGCTGTGGCAATTGCTGATGCTCGACCGCTCGCTGGACCGGCTCGGCATAGCTTAGACCGGGGCCTGACCGGGTCTCCCGGCGGCCAACTGCGTGGCCAACTGCGCGGATTGCGACCGATCCGATAGTAAGGCGTTTTTAAACCATTCCGGCTATCCAGAGGCGTCAAGGGCCGGAACGGACGATTAATGCGGGCGTATTTGAAGCAACCTCTGGCGATCGCCACCCTGGTTGCCTGCCTGTGCGGGTTGCTCACCCTTGCCCAGCCGCTGGACCAGATCTACTGGAACATGCGCTTTCTATTTGCCCAGCAGGAAGCGCCCCAGTCGGTCGTGCTGGTCAGGGTCGATGAAGCCGATCCGCAGTCCGGGACAGCCAACCGCGATGCGGACGACATCCGTCTGCTGCGGATCCTGCGCGAACAGGTTCCCGAACACATCTATTTCGACCGGAAGCTTTCGGACCGTTCGTCGCCCGCGCTGGCCGAGGAATTTCGCGCGCTGGGCGACACATTGTCGATCGTCGCGCGGTTTGCGCGATCCGACACGCTGTCCGCGGACGCCATCGCCATGCCCGACCCTGCTTTGATCGGTAATACGCGAGTGGTCGTTTCGGGCTGGCTGACCAATTTCTGGCTGTATGGGACCAACGCGCCCTATTCCGTCCGGATCGGCGGCCGGACCTATCAGACGCTCAGCGCGGCCATTGCCGACAAGTCGGGCGGTCTGGACAAATCGTACCGGCCGGATT
>JAYVWX010000195.1:0-6782 GCA_043785715.1 Novosphingobium sp.
CCTTCCTCGATCTCGTGGCGGCAGCGCATGATGATCGAACCGCGCCCGGTGTGATAGGCAGAACGCGCCCCGGCCGAACCCAGGATCAGCGGCCCGGTCGGGAAATCAGGCCCCGGAATATATTCGATCAGCTGTTCGGTGGTGATCGCCGGGTTGTCGATGAACGCCAAGCAGCCGTCGATTACTTCGCCCAGGTTGTGCGGCGGGATGTTGGTTGCCATGCCGACCGCGATGCCGCCAGCGCCATTGACCAGCAGGTTGGGGAAGCGCGCCGGCAGCACGGTCGGTTCGCGGCGCGAGCCATCGTAGTTGTCGGTGAAATCGACCGTGTCCTTGTCGAGATCGTCGAGCAGGAAGTTGGCCACCCGCGCCAGCCGCGCTTCGGTGTACCGCATGGATGCCGGATCATCAGGGTCCATCGAGCCGAAATTGCCCTGGCCGTCGACCAGTGGCACGCGCATCGACCAATCCTGCGCCATGCGCACCAGCGCGAAATAGATCGCGCTGTCGCCGTGCGGGTGATAATTACCCATCACGTCGCCGACGATCTTCGCGCATTTGCGATAGGGCCGACCGGCGACCATGCCGCCTTCCTGTGCCGCAAACAGGATCCGGCGATGCACCGGCTTCAACCCGTCGCGCACATCGGGCAGCGCGCGGCTGACGATCACTCTCATCGCGTAATCGAGATAGCTCGTCTTCATCTCGTCGACGATATCGACGCGCTGGAAGTTACCCATCGGGCCAGTCGGCTCGGGGGTGGGATCGAGGATTTCGGTGTCGTCGCTCACGTGTGCGGAAGGTCTTTTCTGTTCTTGGGAACGGGCGTGGGCAAGACCCTAGGACAAAGCGTGTGGCAAGGCCAGCCGAACCCCCTCCGCGCAGGGTTTCGGGCAGGCTTTTTCCACACTTCGCTGGACTAGCTTGGGGTGCCTTGCCGGTTGGTCACTGGGTGCCTTGCCGGTCGGGCACGAGGTGCCTGGCGGCATGGCCGGATTCATCGGCTGGCGTGCGAACCTGAATAGCAAGCCGAACTGACATTCAATCCGCGTTCAACCGTTGGCCGATAGCGGTGTGCCAGTTGCAAAAACTGGAAATCCCGGCCATTTGCGGCAACGGAAGTTTTTTTGGCCGCCGCGTTGCCGGCGGCCGGAGATAGTTTGACCGGTTCGAACCCCGGGGTTGGGGAGCACGGCCGGCGCTGGAAGGAGACCTAAGGCTTATGATCCCGATCTTTACCCGCGCTCGCGCAAATATGTTGTCTGCCAATCTGCTGCCTGGCACCGCCATGGCGATCGCCTTGGCCCTCGGGGCTGCTGGCGGCGCTGCGCTCGTCGCCACGCCCGTCGCGGCCAAGGCGGCCAAGGCGGCCAAGGAAGCCCCGCCCAAGCTGTCGAAGGCGTTTACCGCAATCGTCGGTCCGCTGCAGACCGAACTTGGCGCGCTCGCCAAGAAGTCGGACCCGGCGGCGATCGCCTCGGCCCGGACCAAGCTGGACGCCGCGTTTGCCGTAGCGAGCACCCCGGATGACAAGTATTACGTCGGCCAGTTCGCAATCCAGCTCGGCACCGTCGCCAAGGACTCGGTGGTCCAGCGCAAGGGCATCGAAACGTCCCTTGCCAGCGGCCAGATGCCAGCAGCCGAGGTTGGCAAGTTCAACTTCTATCTCGGCTCGATCGCATTCGACCAGAAGGACTATGCCGCCGCGCGCGCGGCTCTGACCACTGCGATTGCTGCCGGCTACAAGGAAAACGACGCCGAGGCAGTTCTGTCCGAAGCGTACATTGCCGAAAATCAGTTCGCGCAGGGCCTTGCCGTTCTGAATCAGGCGATCGAGACGCGCAAGGCGGCCGGCGCCGTTGCTCCGGAAAACTGGTATCGCCGCGGTCTGGGCGTGGCTTACAAGGCCAAGCTGCTTGATCAGGCGCAGGTGTTCAGCATCGCGCTGGTCCGCGATTTCCCCGTCAGCGAGAACTGGGCCGGTGCGATCGCCGTGCTGCGTGAAGTCGGCCGGTTCCAGGCGCAGGAAACGCTCGACCTGATGCGGTTGGTTGCCCGCACCAACAGCTTCACCGAGACCGGTGATTACATCGAATACCTGCAGGCCGCCGACGCGCGCCGCGCGCCGGGCGAAGTGCTCAAGATCCTCGATCTTGGCATGAAGGCGGGCAAGCTTTCCACTTCGGATGTGTTTGTGTCGGATGCCAGGGCGCAGGCAACCGCCCGCGTTGCTGCGGACAAGGCTTCGCTGCCCGCTCTTGAGCGCGATGCCCGTGCCGCCACCGCCACCGGGGCAACCGTGGTTGCTGCAGGTGACGCCTTCATCAGCTACGACGATCCCGCCAAGGCTGAGGGGTTTTACCAGATCGCCATGACCAAGCCGGGCGTCGACATGGGCCGCGTGCTGACCCGGCTGGGGATCGCGCAGGCCGATCAGGGCAAGTACGCCGACGCCCAGGCGACCTTCGCCAAGGTGGAAGGCGTGCGCAAACCGATCGCGCAGCTGTGGCTGATCTACGCCACCCAGAAAGCCAAGAGCGTCTGATCGCGCGCTAGTCTGGGGAAATTGCGGAAAGGGCGGCGGGCAACTGCCGCCCTTGCTGATTCAGCCCGCCGGTTTGAACTGCCCGTCGGCTTCGTCGAGGAGGTGCAGCACCCCGTCGGAAATGGCAAAAAACGCGCCGTGCAGGCGCAGCTTGCCGGCGGCTTCCTGGCGCTGGATGCAGGGGAAGGTGCGCAAGTTGGCAAGGCTGACCTTGACCGCCGCCAGTTCCATCGCCCGTTCGGCGGTGCTCCCGTGAATGCCGTGCTGCGCCGCGACCGGTTTGCGCGCCTCGTCAAGCAGCGCGATCCAGTCGGCGATGAAGCCGCCTTTGCCGGGCTCCGCACCATGCAGTTCTTGCGTCAGGGCTGCCTTGCAGCCGCCGCACAGGCCGTGGCCCATCACCACGATCTGGCGCACATCAAGCACCTGCACGGCGAATTCGAGTGCGGCGGATACCCCATGCAGGCCCGGATTTGTCTCAAACGGCGGGACCAACGCTGCGACATTGCGAACAACAAAGATCTCGCCCGGATCGACATCAAATATCTGCGCGGGATCAACCCTGCTGTCCGAACAGGCGATGATCATCAGCTTGGGCGACTGGCCTTCCTTGGCAAGCCGGTCAAACCGCTCTTTCTGGGCGGGGTATGATTCACTGCGAAAGCGGTGGTAGCCTTCGACCAGGGCAGCAAATTCAGGCATCAGAAGCGGTCCCCACGGATAACCTCGACATCCCACATGGTGAGCAGAAGACCGTGGCTGGTCAGGATCGGAGCTAGTGTTTCGGCCAGAGCGCCAGCTTTTTCTGGCGAGGCTATCGTCAAGATGAGTGATTTGTCGGCACCCGTTACCAGCTCTTCGCGCCAACGCCCGTCGCGGCCGCTGCCGGAGGTGACCGGAAGCACGCTCCATCCGGTGATACCCGCCGCGTCCAATACTGCGGTCACCCGGCGAACGAGTGGGCTGTCGACTAGGATTTCTATGCGCTTGCGGATCACGGTTTCGATCATGGACGAGCCTCAGCCGCCAGCCAGCCAGTTCGCCATAGCAGCAAACAGGCTTATGCCAACAAGGATGTTGAACGGGAAGGTCAGGGATAGCGACATGCTTAGGTAAATGCCCGGATCGGCCTGCGGTAGTGCCAGCCGCACAGCTGCGGGAACGGCGATATAGCTGGCACTGGCGCAGAGCACACCAAAGATGGCGGCCGATCCCGGATCAAGTCCGATCAGTGTTCCAAGGCCAACGCCGATTGCCCCGTTGATCAGAGGGAAGCCGATTGCCAGCGTCGCCAGCCGCCAGGTCAGCGCCCGCGCATCCATCAGCCGCCGCGCGGCGATTAGCCCCATGTCGAGCAGGAACAGGCAAAGTACGCCCTTGAAACCGCTATCGAACAGCGGCTTGACTTCTTCAAAGCCCTTTGGCCCCGCGATGGCTCCGATCGCAAAGCTGCCGAGCAGCAGCACTACAGATGCGTTAAGGAATACGCCGCGCCACAGTTCCCCGCCGTTCCGGTCTGGATGTGGCTGGCCTCGGCGTGCCAGCAGCAGGCCAGTGAGGATTGCAGGCGTTTCCATGACCGCCAGGACCGCGACCATATACCCCGCAGGGGCCATCCCATTCAGCCCCAGCACCTCTTTGGCGGTGACGAAGGTGACCACACTGACCGAGCCATAATGCGCTGCAACCGCACCGGCATTGATCCGGTCGAGCCGAGCAAAACCGCGCAGCAGGGCATAAGCCAGCAGCGGCATAGTTAGGCTGGCACCGGCGCCCAGCAGCAAGGCAAAGGCGATTTTGGCGTTTAGCCCCGATTCAACCACTGCCACCCCACCTTTGAGGCCGATGGCTGCCATCAAATAGAGCGACATGCCTTTGGCAATCGCTTCGGGAATAGCGAGTTCGGAACGGAGCGAAGCTGCAATCAGACCCAGCAGGAAAAACAGGATCACGGGCGAGGTGAACGTGGTAAGCGCCGAATAGTCCATAGCGGTCTGCTATCCACTTCAGTGGGGCAGTGCAAGCCGCGTGTCCTGGCCATTGGCAAGCGGCCCCAAGGTCACTAGATGCTGGTGCTATGACAGCTCTCGATTCCTCCAATAGGCTGCCGCCAGAACGTCAGCGCAAGCCTGACTGGATTCGCGTCAAAGCCCCGACCAGCAAGGGCTATGGCGAAACGCGCGCATTGATGCGCGAACTGAACCTCAATACGGTTTGCGAAGAAGCTGCTTGCCCGAACATCGGCGAATGCTGGACCAAGAAGCACGCCACCGTGATGATCCTGGGCGATGTCTGCACCCGCGCCTGCGCGTTCTGCAACGTCAAGACCGGGATGCCGCGCAAGGTTGACAGTACCGAGCCGGAACACGTTGCCGAAGCGGCCGCCAAGCTGGGTCTCGAACACATCGTCATCACCTCGGTCGACCGCGATGACCTGCCGGACGGCGGGGCGGGGCAGTTCGTCAAGGTGATCGAGGCGCTGCGGCGCACCACGCCGGCCACCACGATCGAGATCCTGACGCCCGACTTTCGCGGCAAGATGTTCGCTGCGGTCGAGGCGATCGTTGCCGCCGGGCCGGATGTCTACAACCACAACCTCGAAACGGTCCCCCGGCTTTACCCGACGATCCGCCCCGGCGCGCGCTATTACGCCTCGCTGCGGCTGCTGGAAGAGGTGAAGCGCCACAATCCGCTGATCTTCACCAAAAGCGGGGTGATGCTGGGGCTGGGTGAAGCGCGGCTCGAAATCCATCAGGTGATGGACGACATGCGCTCGGCGGGAATCGATTTCCTGACGATGGGCCAGTACCTGCAGCCCACGCCCAAGCACACCAAGGTGATCGAATTCGTCACCCCGCAGGCGTTTTCGGCCTATGGCGCGATCGCGCGGGCCAAGGGCTTCCTGCAAGTCGCCGCCACCCCGCTGACCCGCTCCAGCTATCACGCCGGCGACGATTTCCGCGCGATGCGCACCGCGCGCGAGGCCCAATTTGCCAGGAAATCGGCGAACGTATTGCAGGCCCGCTGAACCGATGCCGTCGATCCACGAAGTCCGCCGTCTCGCGTGGAGCGCGGAACAGATGTTCGAGCTGGTCGCCGATGTCGGCCGCTACAGCGAATTCCTGCCCTGGGTAATCGCCACCCGGGTCCGCTCGGACAACGGGATCGAGATGGTGGCCGACATGCTGGTCGGCTTTTCGGCGCTGCGCGAAAAGTTCACCTCGCGGGTGGAAAAGCACCGCCCGGACGAAATCCGCGTCCATTATGTCGATGGGCCGATGCGCGATCTCGACAACCGCTGGACGTTCCGCCCGGTGGGCGATCAGGCCTGCGAGATCGAATTCAGCGTCGAGTTCAGCTTTCGCAATGCGCTGTTCGAAAAGCTGGCGGGCCAGTACCTCG
This sequence comes from Novosphingobium sp., assembly GCA_043785715.1. GTDB lineage: Bacteria > Pseudomonadota > Alphaproteobacteria > Sphingomonadales > Sphingomonadaceae > Novosphingobium. The sequence continues at coordinate 5,948 of JAYVWX010000195.1, forward strand.
ACAAGGCGTTCCGCAAAATGGTCAATGCCTTCGAAACCCGCGCCGAGCAGATCTACGGCAGCAGCAATTCCAGCGCGCACAGCGTCGCCTGAAGCCGCACGCCTGCGCGGGTCAGGCCGGTGAAGCGCTTTTCCTCGGCGTCGCAATCATCCGCGGCGGTCACGCCCTTGATCGCACGGGCGAACACCACGGTGCCGACCGGCTTGTGTTCGGTCCCGCCGTCCGGCCCGGCGATGCCGCTGATCGACACCGCCACGTCGGCGTGGCTGTGCTTCAGTGCGCCTTGCGCCATGGCCCAGGCACAGGCCACCGAAACCGCGCCGAAAGTATCGATGATGGCCGCCGGCACGCCCAGCAGTTCGTGCTTGGCCTCGTTCGAATAGGTCACAAACCCGCGCTCGAGCACGGCCGACGAGCCGGCCACTTCGGTCAGCGCGGCCGCCACCAGCCCGCCGGTGCAGCTTTCGGCAAGCGCGATCTTGCGCCCGATGGCGGCGTTTTCGGCGATCACCCGGCACGCAAGGGCATACACTTCGGCGGGGAGCAGGGTGTCGGACATGGGGTTCAGGCCTTGCACAGGGCAATCTTGCCGATCCGGGCCTGATCGGTCTTGCTGCCGAGGCCGGCAAGCACGGCGATCAGTTCGGCGGTATTTTCAGCCGGCAGCGGCGCGAGCAGCGCGACCATCCGGTCGATCGTCGCACACGATCCGGGCTTGACCTTGCCCGAAACGATCCCGGCCATCGCGGCATCCGCCACCTGCTGCAAGCTGTCATCGGGCATGGCACTGAACAGATCGGCCGTGTCGGGGTTGCCGGCGGCGCTCATCTTCAGA
>JAYVWX010000196.1:0-2108 GCA_043785715.1 Novosphingobium sp.
GAATCCGGCTTATGCGGGCTCAATATTGAAAGTTGAACCATGTTTCAACTTTTGATTGAAACTGCCCCCACATTGCGCTTTAAGCGTGTCCTGATGGCAACAGTAAGCGACACATCCGGGCAAGCGAGCCCTGGCAAGGCACCCCGCACGGCGCGGGGGCGTGAGACCATGCGGCGGCTGCTCGATGCCGCGGCGAAGGAATTTGGCGAGCGCGGCTTCCACGAGGCATCAGTCAGCGGCATCACCCGCGAGGCGGGGACAGCGCTCGGCAGTTTCTACACCTATTTCGACAGCAAAGAGGCGATCTTCTCGGCCTTGGTGCGCGATATGTCGCAATCGGTGGCCAAGGCAGCAGCGGCGTGGCTTTCACCCGGCAGCATCGGCACGCAGCGCGAGCGCGAGGCCTTCACGGGCTTCCTTGCCTTTGCGCGCGAGCACAAGGAACTTTACCGGATCATCGACGAAGCCGAATTCGCCGACCCCGACAGCTATCGCGCGCATTACGAAGGCACGGCCAAGCGCATCGCGGCGCGATTCGATGAAAGCGTTGCGGCGGGCGCGATGCGACCGGGCGACAACGAAGTGCGCGCCTGGGCGGTGATGGGCATGAACGTCTTCCTCGGCCTGCGCTATGGTGTGTGGAGCGAGGACCGGTCGGTCGAAGAGATTGCTGCGGTGGCGGAGGGGCTGCTCAGGGATGGGATTGGGGCGTAAGCGGCTTACCCTTCAAAGACTGTTCAAATACCCCAGCGCATCCGCCTGTGCCCCGGGTGTCGCCGCGCAGGTAATCTTGTCGTCGCCGCCGTTCAGGTCGCTGAACCGCTGGATATGGCTGTGCAAATGGATCGTGCTGCGCCCGCAGGTGCAAGGCTCGTAGCTCGCTTCGATCCGATCCCCCGAGACTATACCGCCCCAACTGCCTTCGTGCGTCATGTCGAAGAAGGCGGCGCGGCCGGTCTGGGTGCCCTGGCGCGGGAGCACGGCGCCACTTTCGGGATCGAGCAGGTATAGCGTCACCCAGGGGGCGACGTGGAAGCGGCCTGCCTCGCAGGAGACCATGAAACCGCTCTGTTCGGTCATGCCATAGCCGTCGTTCATGCGGCCCGTGCCGAAGTAGGTCTGAATGGTCTCGAGGAAATCGTCTGGCAAGACCATGCCTTTCGCTCCGCCGCCGCCCATCACGGCCGAGCCGGGGGCGAACTGGGCTTTGGTTCCCGCCGCAAGGCCGTCGCGGGCGATCTCCCAGAACATCGCGGTGATGCCCAGTGCCAGCACCCGCTCCCCCGCCAGTTCAGGGATCGACTTGCGGATGAAGTCAGACTGCATCTGCGGGATTCGGGTCTGCAAGAGCTCCCACTCGGCTTTGCGCGCCAGCAGGCTTTCGGGAACATCCAGCTTGCCGCCATCGCCCTTGGCCTGCGCCGCGCGCACTCTTGCGGCCAGCCACAGCAGATCGGCGCTAGCCTTGAACGGCAGCGCGGTGTGGACCAGCGAGGTGTCGCCCTTGCAAAACGCCTCGGTGAAATAGACCGGGATGCGCGAGACGGTGCTGTGGCCATCGTTGTAGAAGGGGGTGATGATATGGCGCGGGGCTTCGAATGCCTCCCAATCGACCGCTTCGCCGAACTTCTGCAGCAACTGCACCCGGATGCAATTGACCGCGACCCAATAGACCTTGGCCGAGCGCGGGAAGAACGACATGGTGCCACTGGTGCCCGATGAGGTGGCGACATCGAGCGGGGTCTTATCGCGCAAGAGCACCAGCCAGTCGTCGATCGATTTACAGGCCGATACATCGAGGCTGGAGAGATCGTGCGGGGTCAGCTTGTCCAGCCACTTGGTCATCTGGTCGAAGCGCTGTTTGGCCAGCAGCGACACCAGATAGCTCTTGTAAACATCGTGGCGCAGCAGTGTCTTTGCGCCGTCGTCCAGCGTTTCCGCCTGCGTGAATTGCTGCGCATCGAGGAATTTCGCCAGCACCGGCAATTGCTGCCGCCGCTGCTCAAGCCGGATGTTGAGGCCCGCCAGTTGCACCGCCTCGGCTTCCGCACGGTCGACCGAATGCATCGCGTTGACCGACATGCCCATCGCCCCGAACGGGTCCTCCA
>JAYVWX010000197.1:0-3727 GCA_043785715.1 Novosphingobium sp.
TGTCGGTGCGGGCGCGCATCCGCCGGCTGGTCGGCTTCCGGCTCGAAGCGCTGGCCGGGCGCGAGGAAGCGCTGCGCCGGGCACTGGCGATCATGGCGATGCCGCAGAACGCCGCCCGCTCGCTGCGGCTCGGCTGGGCCAGCGCCGATGCCATGTGGCGGCTGGCGGGTGATACCGCCACCGATTACAACCACTACAGCAAGCGCGCGATACTGGCCGGAGTCTACGCCGCGACACTGGCGGTGCTCACCACCGACGAGAGCGCAGGCCGGGCGGAAACCTACGCCTTCCTCGACCGGCGGCTGGCCGACATCATGCGCTTCGAAAAAGCCAAGGCGCAATTGCTGCGCCCCAACGATCAGCACTTCAGCCTGGCGCGTTTGCTCGGAAGACTGCGCTATCCGGCGACCTGAATTCGCCCGGCGCGGCGCGGACGTGGCTCAGGTCATTTATTGCGAATGAGTTGCAATTACAGCCGCGATCTGGCAGCGCCATCGCCATGACCCTCGATGCCCTTCCTATCGGCCAGCCAGCGCGCATCACTGCAGTGGATTGGACGAAGTTGGCGGGCGAGGAAGGCCAGCGGCTGCGCTCGTTGGGGATCGACCGCAATGCCAAGGTCACCATCGCTCACCGCGGCGTGCTGGGCGGGCGCGATCCGCTGGCGGTGACGATCGGCCGGATGACCGTGGCGCTGCGCCGGGCCCATGCCCAGGCCATGCAGGTGGACCTGCTCCCGATTGAGGCGGCCTGATGGCTCGTCACCGCACCGCCGCTCTGGTCGGCAATCCCAATGCGGGCAAAAGCGCTTTGTTCAACGCGCTGACCGGCGCGCGCCAGAAGATCGCTAACTACCCCGGCGTCACGGTTGAGCGCAAGGCGGGCCGGCTGGTGCTGCCATCGGGCGAGCCGGTGGAACTTACCGACCTTCCGGGAAGCTACGGCCTGGCCCCGACCAGCCCGGACGAGGAGGTCACCCGCGGGGTGATCTTGGGCGAACTGCCCGGCGAGGCGGCGCCCGATGTGCTGGTGCTGGTGCTCGATGCTTCCAATTTGGAGCAGCATCTGGTCTTCGCGCTGGAAGTGCTCGAACTCGGCAGGCCGACAGTAGTGGCGCTCAACATGATTGATCTGGCCGAGCGCGACGGGCTGGTGGTCGATCCGGCGGCGTTGGCAAGCGAACTCGGGGTGCCGGTGATTCCGACCATTGCCGTGCGCCGGCGCGGCCTTGGCGAGCTGACCCAGGCGATTGCCGACGCCGAGGAACGCAATCCCGAAATGCCGCACCCGCACAACTTCCTGGCGGAACGCCGGCTGACCGCCCATGCCATCGCCGACAGCGCGATCCTTTCCGAATCGAAGCGGCACCGGCTGCATTCAAAGCTCGACCGGGTGTTCCTCCATCCCTGGCTCGGGCCGCTGATCCTGTTTGCGCTGTTGTTCATTGTTTTCCAGGCAGTTTTTTCCGGCGCCGCGCCGTTTGCCGATGGCTTGCAGGCCGGGGTGGACTGGCTGAGCGCGGGGGTCAGGCAAACCATGCCCGCCAGCCTGGCGCGCGATCTGGTGACCGATGGCATCCTGTCCGGGGTTGGCTCGGTAGTGGTGTTCCTGCCGCAGATCGTCATCCTGTTCTTCTTCATTCTGGCGCTTGAATCCTCGGGCTATATGGCGCGCGCCGCCTTCCTCATGGACCGGATGATGGCCAGCGTCGGGCTGTCAGGCCGCAGCTTCATTCCGCTGCTCTCCAGTTTCGCCTGCGCGATACCGGGGATCATGGCGACGCGCGGCATCGCCGATCCCAAGGATCGGCTGACGACCATCCTGATTGCTCCGCTGATGACCTGCTCGGCCCGCCTGCCGGTTTATGCGGTGATAATCGCCGCCTTCATTCCGAACCGCGCAGTCGGCCCGCAGGGCTTCGCCGTATTCGGGCTGCAGGGCCTGGTCTTGTTCACGCTCTATGTCGCGGGCATTTTCGGGGCGATGGCGGTGGCGCTGCTGCTGCGCAGTTCGCTGACCAAGGGCGCGGCGAGCGGCTTCATCATGGAGCTGCCAAAATACCAGATGCCGCGCCTGCGCGACCTCGCCATCGGCCTGGTCCAGCGCGCCTGGATCTTCCTGCGCCGGGCCGGCACGATCATCTTCATGGTCACAGTGGTACTCTGGCTGCTGCTTAACTTCCCGCGCGCCGAGCCGGGCAAGAGCCAGATCGACGCTTCGATCGCCGGTCACATCGCCAACGGCCTTGCCGTGGTGGTCCGACCGATCGGCTTCAACCGCGACATCGCTTTGGCCCTGATCCCGGCAATGGCCGCGCGCGAAGTGGCCGTCAGCTCGCTGGCGACGACCTATGCCGTCGATGCCACCGACGATGAACAGACCGCCACCGCGCTCGGCAGCCAGCTCAAATCGCGCTGGAGCCTGCCCACCGCGCTGGCCTTCCTCGCCTGGTTCGTTTTCGCGCCGCAATGCCTTTCCACCATCGCGGTTGCCCGGCGCGAAACGAATGGGTGGAAATGGCCCGGCTTCATGCTCGCATATCTGTTCGCACTGGCCTACATCTTCGCGGGAATCACCTATTGGAGCGCCGTCGCGCTCGGGTTCTAGGCTTTATGAGGATTTCATGGCAGGCAGCGTCAACAAGGTCATCCTGATCGGCAATCTTGGACAGGATCCCGAAGTAAAATCGTTCCAGAACGGCGGCCGGATCGCCAATTTGCGCATCGCCACGTCAGAAAACTGGAAAGACAAGGCAACCGGCGAGCGCAAGGAGCGCACCGAGTGGCACACGGTGGTGCTCCAGTCCGATGGATTGGTCGGGGTTGCCGAGCGCTTCCTCAAAAAGGGCAGCAAGATCTACATCGAAGGCCAGCTGCGCACCCGCAAATGGCAGGACCAGAGCGGCAACGACCGCTACACAACCGAGGTGTCGGTGGGAATGAACGGCGTACTGACCATGCTCGACGGCGCGCCGGGTGGCGGTGGCGGCCAGCGCGGAGGAGCTAGCAGCGGCGGCGGTGATGCCAGCAGCGGCGGCGATTGGGGCGGCGGCGGATCGCGTTCCGGCGGCGGTGGCGGTAACGATTGGGGCGGCGGCAAGCCTGCCGGCGGCGCTGGCCGGCAGGAGCTGGCGGACGAACTCGACGACGATATCCCGTTCTGATGATTGACAACGGTTTCTCGAGTTGAACAACGCCGGCCGAACCCTACATTTCCGGTTTAGCTAATCCGCAAAGGTGACTCATGGTTGGCGGTTGGGCCCGCGACGGAGCGGTGCAGGACCAGATCGACGTACCATCAAGGATGCGGTAAACCTCGCCCGGGCCCGCCTTCCCGCAGGAGAAAGCCACACCCATTGCGAATATTGCGGCAAGCCAATCCCGCCGCCGCGCCGGTTAGCGTTGGCCGGGGTCCGCACGTGTGTGACCTGTCAGGCGCGGCGGGACAAGCGTCCGGCTTTCTCGGCGATCAACCGCCGGGCCAGCAAGGATAGCCAGCTGCGGTAAAGTGTTTCAACCCGTGCAGGCGCGGTTTCGGCGCACATTCGCCTGATAAATTTGCTTATGGGAACCAATTGGATGCCAAAGGGTATCACGATCGGACACGCCGAGAGCGCAGTTGCCAGCTTGTGAAAATTAGAACAGGAACAGGCCGGCGGCGCAGCGTATCTGGATATTGAAACGCTCGAATCGTTTCGCGAGAATCCGGTCAGAATATTGGCCGCAAG